>JBDTQY010000216.1:0-19369 GCA_039931955.1 Chloroflexota bacterium | reverse complement strand
AGGGCCCGGGCGGTGCACGCCCGGGCCCTCATTTCCACGTGGATATGACCGCCAGACCCGTCAGCCAGGATTCGCTGCCGCGCCGCGTCGCCGGTTGGCTGCACGCGCGTCCGCGAGCCCGCCTCGCGCTCCTGCTCGCTCTACCCGTTGCCTGGCTCGTCGTCGCCTACCTGGGCTCACTCGCGGTCCTGTTCGTCAACGCGTTCTGGCAGCGAGACGAGTTCACGGGCCTGGTCCAGCGGACGTTCACCCTGGATAACTTCGTCGAGCTGCTCACCACGCCGCTGTACGGAACGGTACTTCTTCGAACGGTGACGATGGCAGCCGCGGTGACCCTGACCTGCGCGCTGCTGGCGTTCCCGATCGCCTTCTACATGGCCCGCGTCGCATCGCCGCGCATTCGCGGCCTGCTCGCCGTCGCCGTCCTGATGCCGCTCTGGTCCAGCTACCTCATCAAGGCCTATTCATGGCGCCTGATCCTGTCCGAGGAGGGTCTCCTCAACTGGATCCTGCAGCCGCTGGGCCTGCGTGGCCCTGGGCAAACGGAGATCGGCCTGTGGCTCGTCTTCACCTACCTCTGGCTGCCCTACATGATCCTGCCGTTGTATGCGGGCCTGGAGCGCATCCCGTCATCGCTCCTGGAGGCGTCATCCGATCTCGGAGCCCACGCCCTCACCACGTTCCGGAGGGTGATCTTCCCGCTGGTTATTCCGGCACTGGCGGCGGGTTCGATCTTCACCTTCTCGCTGACCCTTGGCGATTACGTCGCACCATCACTGATCACCACGACCCAGTTCGTGGGCAACCTGATCTTTCTGAATTTCGGGGCTCCCGATCTTCCGTTCGCCGCCGCGCTATCCCTGGCGCCACTCGGCGTGATGCTGGTCTACCTGTTGCTGGCGCGTCGCCTGGGCGCGTTCTCGTCCCTGTGAGCCGCTGGCTCGGTCGTTTTGCACTGCGCGCCTCGACCGTGGGTGTCCTGCTGTTCATCTATGTCCCGCTGGTGGTCGTGATCGCCTACGCCTTCAACGCCAGCGGGACCACCTCCTGGCCCCCATCGGGCTTCAGCACGCGATGGGTCGAGGCGGCGCTTGAGAATTCGGGTCTTCGAGCGGCGTTCATGACATCCATTGGCATTGCCGTCGGGGCGTCGAGCATCGCCCTGGTCCTCGGGACGCTCGCGGCCTTTGCCGTGGCTCGCTACCAGTTCTTCGGTCGCGAGGCCGTCTCCTTCGTGGTCGTCTTTCCGATCGCCCTGCCCGGTATCGTCACCGGCATGGCCCTCAGCACGACCTTCGCCACGACCGGCCTACCCCTTGGCTTCCTATCGATCATCGTGGCCCACGCTACGTTCTGCGTCGTCCTTGTTTACAACAACGTCATTGCCCGAGTCCGCCGAACCGGCACGTCGCTGGAGGAGGCCTCCGCGGATCTCGGTGCAGATGCCTGGCAGACGTTCCGAAGGGTCACCTTTCCGGCCATCCGGTCGGCCATGGTCGCCGGGGCCCTGCTCGCCTTCGCTCTGTCATTCGATGAGGTCATCGTCACCATTTTCACGGCTGGCGGCGTGACGACCCTGCCCATCTGGATCTTTCAGAGCTTCCGATTGGCCAACCAGGTCCCACTTGTCAATGTGGCCGGCCTTGCGGCGATCCTGCTGTCGGTCATCCCGGTCTTCGTGGCTTCCCGCCTGACGACGGACAGCGCGGGCGCCGGCAGGATCTAGCGACACCGGGGCGGGCGCCGGCAGCCACCCTCACCGCCCAGCGTCAGCCACGTCGCCGCCCCCTTCCGCCCGTTGCGCCCGGAGCCGCACGAACCGACGGACCTTGAATCCGTCAGCCAGTGAAGCCGGAGCCCCCGGGACGTGACGCGGCGCGATAGGATCAGCACATGGCCACGCTCCCCGACCCGACTGCGACCCGTGAGGCCCTCGTGGCCGAGGCCACGCGCCTGCGTGAGTCATTGGGTGAACCGATCGAGGGTCCCGGCCAGATGACCTACGGATCGCAGGCCGCGGCCGCGACCCACGTTTTCGAACAGCAGCGTGACCTGGCGCTTCGCGACCACGAGCGCGCCCAGCTGACCCTGGTCGAGGATGCGCTCGCCCAGCTCGACGCCGGGACCTACGGGACATGCCGATCTTGCGGCAAGGCCATCGCCCCTGCTCGGCTCGAAGCCATCCCCTGGGCGGCCACCTGCATCGATTGCGCGAGGTCTGGCCCGCGGTGACGCGTTTCGTCGCCCTTCAGCCGGGTCGTGCGGCGCTGCCACAGGGCGATGACCCCCCGCTGGTCACGTTGGGCGACATCCGGGCAGCAGCCCAGCGGCTCGCGGGGATCGCCCTGCGGACACCCCTCGTCGAGTACACGGCAGGGCCGCCGCGTCTCGTTCTCAAGGCGGAATCGCTCCAGCCGATCGGAGCCTTCAAGATCCGCGGCGCCTACAACGCCATGGCCCAACTCGACCCAGCCGCCCGCGCTCGTGGCGTGGTCACCCATTCATCCGGGAACCATGCGCAGGGCGTCGCGCGGGCTGCGAAGCTCCTTGGCATCCGCGCGACGGTCGTTATGCCGGAAAACGCTCCAACCGTCAAGCGAGACCGGGTCGCGGCCGATGGAGCGGAGATCGTGACGGTCGCCGTCGAGAGCGGCGCACGCGAGGAGATGGCCGATCGGCTGGTCCGGGAGCGCGGTCTGATCCTGATCCCCCCGTACGACGACGATCGCGTCATCGCGGGCCAGGGCACCTGTGGCCTGGAGATTGCCGAAGACGTGGCAGACCTGAGGTTCGTCCTGGTGCCGATCGGGGGCGGGGGACTGGCGAGTGGTGTGGCAGCCGCGATTCGAGCACTGCGCCCGGAGGCCCGCGTCATCGGCGTCGAGCCCGAGCTGGCCGCGGACGCTGCGGAGTCGCTCGAGACCGGCCGCATTGTCCGCTGGGACGGCGCGGCGACCGCCCGCACCATCGCCGACGGGACGCGGACCCAGTCCATTGGTCGGCGTCCATTCGCCCACCTGTCGCGACTCCTGGATGGCGTGGTCACCGTGAGCGAGGCCGAGATCGCATCGGCCATGCGGTTGGCCGCGGAGCAGACCCGCCTCATCGTGGAGCCGTCAGGGGCTGTGTCGCTGGCAGCCGCCCTGTTTCACGACCGGGACCTGGGGCTCGCGGATCTGGCCGGGACCGTCGTTGCAGTGATCAGCGGCGGCAACATCGACCCGCTGCGCTATCGATCCCTCATCGAGGGCTCGGATCCGGCGGGGAGCCGGGATATGTCCGCGGGCCTGGGTACGACTAAGTGAACTTCACCAAGGCCAGATCTCGACCGTGTTGACCAGTCAGCCCTGATCCACGGGATCGGCGATACGCCGGTCCTGCAGTGCCGCCTCCCGCGCTCGTCGGTCTGTCAGCTCCCGGTCCGCGCGCCGTTCGGCGGCCTCCGTCGAACGTATTTCGTGGCGCATCCAGGCGGCCAGCACGCCGAGCGTTGCGACGAGGAACACCAGGTCTCCGAAGAACCACATCAGGCCGGCGGCCAGGCGCTGGTCGTCGAGCGGCGTGATCCCGTAGGGAGATCCGAGCGTCAGGTAGTGCGCGTACAGCGGACTCTCGGCGAACAGGATCGCGACCGCCAGGAATGAGTTCTGCGGCATCTGGAGGAACACGTACGCGATCCTGGCTGGATGGTTCATGCGTCGCGGCGCCGGATCCAGCCCGACCACCGGCCACCAGAACAGGACCCCGGCGAACATGTAGAGCCCGTGCTCGAGGTCGTGAACGAGGCGGTTCTCGAGCGATTCGTTGAAGATCGGTGAGAAATGGGTTCCCCACATGACGGCCGTGAACAGGATCCAGGCGACGATCGGATGCCCGATCACGCGCATGATCCGGCTGTGGAGGATGGGCACCAGGATGTTCTGGCGCGTCCGCGGTGAGCTCGCCCGAAGCAGCTGGGTGACCGGTGCGCCGAAGGCCAGAAACAGCGGCGCCACCAGCGTCAGCAGTAGGTGCTGGACCATGTGGAGGGAGAAGAGGGTGGTGTCGTAGCGAGCGACGCCCGAAAGCAATGCGACAGCGATGGTCCCGATGCCCAGGAGGAATGACCACCGCTGTACTCCCGAAACCGGGTGTTCCGGGTGCAGTCGGTCAACGCGGGCAAGCATCCGCCACCATACGATCGCGGCCGCCAGCAGCGGTAGGGCAACCAGTGGCTCGACGTCCCAGCCAAGGAGCAGCGTGACGATGTCCGGGGGAGCGTCCGGGACCGGACCGTGGGCCGCCGCTATCGGGACGCCAACTGCTCCCGCGGCCACCAAGCCGACCACGACCCCGGCTCGCCGAAATCCTTCTCCTCGCGTCACGGACGTATCGTCCCACGCTGCGCCATGTGGCATCGCGCGGCGGTTGGCCCTCGGGTATCATGCGAACGGCCCATCCCAGACGGGATGCCCAGCCCCCGCGCCCCAGCCGGCGGAGTCGTCCCGCCCAGCCGGCATCGTTTTACCCATCCATCCGAGGACAGCCGATGTCGACTAGCCCCAGGAAGCGACCTGCGCCCGACGCGCTTGTTGCCGGCTTGGTGGTCGTGATCCTGATCGCGCTTGTTGCAGCCGTCTTCCTGACCGGATGGGGCTCGTCGCTGTATCCGCCAAACGCGGCCACAGCCGAAGCACACGACGTTCGCGGCCTCTACGACATTGTCTTCGCGTTTGCCCTCGCTATCTTCGTGGTCGTGGAAGCGTTGATCATCTGGAGCGTCCTGCGCTATCGGCGCAAGCCGTCGGACACGGCCCTGCCGGCCCAGACGCACGGCAACAACCTCGTCGAGGTCATCTGGACCGTCATTCCGACGGCCATCGTCCTGTTCCTGTTCGTCATCTCGTGGCAAACGCTCAACCGCATCAGCACGGTCAGCGCGACTCCGGACATCCGGATCCACGCGATTGCTGGTCAGTTCCAGTGGCAGTTCGAATACCTCGACGCCAGCGGGACAAAGGTCGCCACGCAACTCGCCCCTCTATACGACGTCGCAACCGGAGAGGGCGGCATGGCGGTCCCCGCCGGCGAGACCGTCCAGGTGACGCTGGACAGCCCGGACGTCATCCACGCGTTCTACGTGCCGCGCTTCCTGTTCAAGCGCGATGTCGTCCCTGGGCAGACCAACAAGTTCGAATTCACCGTTGACGCATCGGAGGCCGGCCAGGTCTTCCGAGGCCAGTGCGCCGAGTTGTGTGGAACGGGCCATCGACGCATGCTCTTCTCCGTCATCGCACTCTCGCCCGCCGACTACGACACCTGGCTGACCGCCCTCATCGTGAAGGCCAACGCCACGCCGGCGCCACTGCCCAGTGGCACGACCCTTAACGTCGTCGCGGAGGGCGTGAAGTACGACATCGCCCAACTCGAGGTGCCCGCGGATGCCCCGTTCGCGATCGCGTTCACCAACAAGGATCCCGCGGGCCTGACCCACGACATCGATATCCGGGACTCCAACGGCACGGTCGTTGCGAACCAGGAGGTCGTCAACGGCGGCACCAGTGCGAACTACGTCTACGAGCCGCTGCCGGCGGGCACGTACACGTTCTTCTGCTCGATCCACGCAAACATGACCGGCACGTTGACGGTTAAGTAAGGAGCGCGGAATGGCGACCCACGCGCTAACCCCGGCGGCCTCGACCTATCGTCGCGGGCGCCTGTACGACTGGCTGACGACCACCGATCACAAGAAGATCGGGATCATGTACGTCATCAACTCGTTCGTGTTCTTCCTGATCGGCGGAGTGCTGGCGCTCGTGGTTCGGACGGAGCTCGCCCAACCGGGCCTGCAATTCCTGAGGGATGAGCATGTCTACAACGAGATGTTCACGATGCACGCCACGATCATGATCTTCGTGTTCGTGATCCCGATGCTGGCGGGCCTCGGGAACTACATCGTCCCGCTCATGATCGGCGCACCGGATATGGCGTTCCCGCGCATCAATGCGCTGTCACTCTGGATGCTGCCGCTGGCCGGGATCCTGTTGATCTCCAGCTTCTTCACGGGCGGCACCGCGGCGGCGGGCTGGACGTCCTATCCACCGCTGTCGCTCGACGGCCCCCTGAATTCGCCCGGTTCCGGTCAGGATCTGTGGATCGTCTCGTTGATCCTCATCGGGACGAGTTCCATTCTCGGGTCCATCAACTTCCTGGTCACCATCTTCAAGATGCGTGCCCCGGGGATGACGCTCTTCCGGATGCCGATCATGGTCTGGACGGTGCTCGTGACGAGCGTCCTGGTCCTGATGGCCACGCCGGTCATCACCAGCGCCCTTGTGATGCTCTTCATCGACCGCAATTACGGCGGCCACTTCTTCGATCCCTTCGGCGGCGGAAGCGCCATCCTTTACCAGAACATCTTCTGGTTCTACTCGCACCCGGCGGTCTACGTCATGATCCTGCCGGCGATGGGCGTGATCAGCGAGGTCCTGCCCGTCTTCAGTCGCAAGCCGCTGTTCGGGTACAAGGCCTTCATCTTCGCCACTGCCGCGATTGGGGCCCTGGGTTTCTCGGTCTGGGCTCACCACATGTTCACGACCGGATCCGTCTTCCTGCCGTTCTTCAGCCTGTTGACCTTCCTCATCGCCGTTCCCACCGGCGTGAAGATGTTCAACTGGGTGTTCACGATGTTCCGCGGGCAGTTGACCTTCTCAACGCCGCTGATCTTCGCGATCGGCTTCCTGACAATGTTCCTGATCGGTGGCATCAACGGCGCCTTCAGTGCCTCGGTGCCGGTCGACTTCGCCCTCCACGACACCTACTGGGTGGTCGCCCATATCCACTACGTCCTGTTCGGCGGCTCCGTCTTCGGGATCTTCGCGGGCCTGTACTACTGGTTCCCGAAGATGTTCGGGCGGATGCTGGACGAGGGCCTTGGCAAGCTCCACTTCGTAATCATGTTCGTGGGCTTCAACCTGACCTTTTTCCCGATGCATCAGCTCGGGCTCGAGGGCATGCCTCGTCGGATCGCGGACTACGCGGGCGATGCGGGCTGGAACGATTTGAACCTCCTGGCCACCGTCGGGGGCTTCCTGATCGCGACTTCGATCCTGCCGTTCATCTGGAACGTGTTCGTCTCGATTCGCAATGGCAAGATCGCCGGCGACGACCCATGGGAGGGCAACACGCTCGAGTGGGCTACCACCTCGCCGCCGCCGCCGTACAACTTCGACAGCCTTCCGGAGATCCGGTCGGAGCGGCCCGTTTTCGACGCGCGCCACGGGCGCGCGGGGCACTGAGGGGGCACCGACGAACGTGACCGCTGAGACACAGGCCCTGACCTCGACCGAGCACAGCCCTATCGCGGGGCTGGCCCACGACGTCCGCGGAGGGATCAGCAACCCGATCCTCGGGATGCTCCTCTTCATCACCTCCGAGGTGATGTTCTTCGCGGGGCTGTTCGCGGCCTACTTCAGCACGCGGGCCAACTTCGTCGACGTCAACGGCGTCAAGGAATGGCCGCCGCAGGAATTCGCGGACATCCTGAACCCCTTCTCGCTGATCCTGGTGGCCACGGTGATCCTTGTCATCAGTTCGGTCACCCTGCAGATGGCGATCTGGGCAATCCGGAGGGACGACCGGCGCGGCTTTCTGCGCAATATGGCCGTCACCTTCGTCCTGGGAATCACGTTCCTGCTCTTGCAGGCATATGACTACAGCCTCCTGTTCCACGACGGGCTGACGATGGGCTCGGGTCCCTTCGGGACGACCTACTTCACGCTCACCGGGTTCCACGGGGCGCACGTCTTCGGTGGCGTGATCATGCTCGGCGTAGTGCTCTACCGCGGCATGTCCGGCCAGTTTTCAGCCCGGCATCACGACGCGGTGGAAGCGGCTTCCCTGTACTGGCACTTCGTGGATGTCGTCTGGATCATCCTCTTCTCAGTCCTCTACTTCCTGTAGCAGGAGGGAACGCGCATGCATCCCGTCCGCCATCCCCGGAACGTCGCGATCATCGGCGTTGCCTTCATCGTCATCGGGGCCCTGTACGCCCTGACCGCGGTTCCCCTCGGTTTCCACATCGAGTGGGCGGGCGTCACGATGCTCGGCGCCCTCGGCGTGGCGATGGCGATCATGGCCTACGTCCTGATCGCCGGCTCGACCGAGGACTGAGGGCGACCCGCACTCGATGCAGGAGCTCTGGCACTCGATCCTGGATCTGCTCTCGCAGGTAGTCACGCCCGATTGGGGGCAGCTGATCGCGCTCATCCCGGTGGCGTTGGCGGGCGTGGTCGTGCTCTTCTTCCTCGTCGTCGCCCGGATGTATGCCACGGCCGGCCCGACCCGCCGGGCGCCCGCCCGGTTCACGCCGATCGCGCCAGCCAACATCCATATGCCTGGACCGTCGTATGCTCCGGTCATCGCCGCCGTCGGCGCCGCGGCCCTGTTGTGGGGTCTGGTAGTAGGCGGCGACGCGCTCTGGATCGGGCTGATCGTCCTCGCGCTGACCCTGCTCTACTGGGGTCGCGAGGCCATCACGGACTTCGACCGGGCGACGAAGGTGGAGACGTTGCCCGCCGTGATCCACGCTGGACCCCCGCCGGGCGTCCACATGCCGGGTCCCTCCTTTCGCCCAATGCTGGGTGCGCTTGGGACCGCCGCATTGATGGCCGGTCTCGTTTTCGGCGGTTGGGTCCTGGCTGCGGGTCTCGTCATCTTCGTCGCGACGCTGGTCGGCTGGTTGCCCGATGCCAAGGCCGAATATGACAAGGCGGTCGAAGCCGACATGACCGGCCACCTGGAAAACCCACCGGCCCCTCGCTGGCCTCGTCGGCTCCTGCAGGTCGGCGCCGCTGTCTTCGTCCTTGCAGTCCTCGCCCAGGCCGGGATCATTCCGCCCAAGGGCCCTGATACTGCTGCCGGCGGAGCGGTGGGCAGTCCCGGGCCCGCGGCGTCTGCCCAGGCTCCGGCGACGGCCTTCACGATCGTGGCCAAGAACATCACCTACGACACGAAGGCGATCACGGTCCCAGCTGACGCACCGTTCACGATCGCATTCGACAACCAGGACGTACCCGGCATCACGCACGACATCGACATCCGCCAGACCGACGGAACGACCGTCGTCGAGGACCAGGCCGTGGTGAACGGCGGCGAAAAGGTCGACTACCGCTACAAGGGTTTGCCCGCCGGCGACTACATCTTCATCTGCTCGATCCACCCCGTGCCATCCATGACGGGGACGCTGACAGTCAAGTAAGGGGCCGGTCACGGTTTCACCCATCGATTCACGACGACGCCCCGCACTGATCGGGGTCGCCTTGGCCGTTGCCGCGACCGCGGTCCTGATCGGGATCAGCAATCTCGGACCGGCGCGGGATACCACTCCGGCGGATGGGATACGCGTCGGACTCCCTGCCCCCGAGTTCATGGGGACGACGCTCGACGGCGAACACCTCGACCTGGCCAGCTACCGGGGCAGACCCGTCATCGTCAATTTCTGGGGGCCGTCCTGCATCCCGTGTCGCGACGAGTTCGCCCTGTTCATCGATCGGACTGCCGCTCACGCCGCCGATGGCCTGGCCCTGATCGGCGTCCTGATGTTCGACCCACCGTCAACGGCTCGGGACTTCGTCCGTGACCAGGGCGCGACCTGGCCGACGGTGCTGGATCCCGACGAGACCATCAAGACCGCTTACAGGGCCGTTGCCCGCCCGCAGACGTACTTTGTGGATCGTGGAGGCGTTCTCCGGCACATCCAGGTCGGCGAGTTGACGGCCGTCGAGTTCGATCGCTTCTACGCTGACATTGCCGACCCGCCCCTCACTGCCCCGTGACGGAGGTCACGTCACCGGCCGAAGTAGATCAAGCGTTGCCCCCCGCACTCCTGCTCGACGGCGTCATCAAGCGCTACGGGAGCCGGACGGTGCTCGACGGAGTTTCGCTCTCGGTTCAGCCCGGCGAGACGGTCGCGCTACTGGGCCCGAATGGGGCTGGCAAGACGACCGCGGTCGAGATCCTCGAGGGCTACCGAGCCGCCGACGGTGGTTCCGTACGGGTCCTCGGCCAGGACCCCCGGCGTGGCGGGCCGGCCCTCAGAGCCCGGGTCGGCCTCATGCTCCAGGGCGGCGGCCTGGACCCGCGAACGACACCCCGCGAGGCGCTCCGCCTGTACGCGGCGTTCCATGAGCCGGGCCACCCGGCCGGCGTGGAGGGACTGCTCGAGCTGGTAGGCCTGCGGGCGGTCGCGACGACCAGGGCCCGGCGGCTGTCCGGCGGCGAACGGCAGCGCCTCGCGCTTGCGCTGGCGCTGGTGGGTGACCCCGAGGTCCTCGTCCTCGATGAGCCAACCGCCGGGATGGACCCGGAGGCCCGGCAGTCGACCCGGGAGCTGGTCGCTTCGCTCCATGCCGAGGGCCGCACGATCCTGTTGACGACCCACGATCTCGGTGACGTGGAGCGACTGGCCGACCGCGTGCTCATCCTGCATGGGGGTCGCATCGTCGCCGACGGCTCGCCGTCGGAAGTGGCCGCCGACGCAAGTCCGCAGCTCCGGGTCCGCCTGGCCCGGGCGCTCGAGGCCGAGGAGTTCGTGTCGCTGGGCGCTGCGGTCGCGCGCGTCGCCCCAACAGGGCGCCCGGAGGGCGTGCCGAGTCAATCACAGGGCTCGCTGATCATCACGGGCACCAGGCCGGACCCTGAAATGATCGCTGCGGTGGCCGCCTGGTGTGCCGGCTCAGGGATCCAGATCAAGGAGCTGCGGTCCGCCGGGGGAACCCTCGAGGAACGGTACCTGGCCCTGACGGGAGATAGCGCCGCGGAAGCGTCGAGCTCCGTGGGGACTCTCTCGTGAGTCGCCCAGCTTCGGCACTCCGGGCGACGACGGCGCTGGTCGCCGCAGAGTTGCGCCTGACCGCCAGACGCGGAGAGAACGTCCTCGTGACCATGGTCATTCCGGCCGGCGTGCTGCTCTTCTTCGCGACAGTCGGGATCGTGCCCGGCGTCGCGGGCCGGCCGGTCGATTTCCTGCTGCCGGGGGCGCTCGCCCTGGCCATCATCGCGAGCGGTCTCGTGAACCTCGGGATCGCCACTGCCTACGAGCGGTCCTACGGTGTCCTGAAACGCCTCGGGGGTGCGCCCCTGCCGAGCTGGGGGCTCGTGGCGGCCAAGCTCGCCGCCGTCCTCATCCTGGAGGTGCTGCAAGTTGCCCTTCTCCTGGCGGTTGCCGGTGGGGTGCTTGGCTGGACTGCACGGTCCGGAACCTCGATCCCGCTCTTCGTTCTGGCCGTGCTCCTGGGGACCCTCGCCTTTGCCGGTCTGGGCCTCCTCATGGCGGGAACACTGCGGGCCGAGGCAACGCTGGCCCTTGCCAACGGCCTCTTCCTCGTCTTCCTGATGATCGGCGGAATCGTGCTGCCCGTGGATCATTTGCCCTCGGCGATCCAGGGGATCGCGGGCGTGTTGCCAGCGGCCGCACTTGCCGACCTGTTCCGCGCTGCGCTCGGTGGCGCCGAGGACCAGACCCGGGCCACCGTGACGCTGGCCATCTGGGGGGTGGGCGCCGCTGGCCTGGCGATCCGAACGTTTCGCTGGGAGTAGGAAGCCGAGCGTCGTGCGAACCTGGCAGCGCCCCGCCGTACACTCTGCTCGTGCATGCATCTGCCTCCGTCCCGCGCTCTCGTTCCGCGGTCGGCTCTGACGCGCGGGACCTGGCCGGCGACTTCGCTCACGCCCACGCAATCGCGATCCGCCTGGCAGACACCGACGCCATGGGACACGTGAACAATGCCGCCTACCTGACGTACCTGGAAATCGGCCGCGCGGCGTACTACGAGCGGGTTACCGGGGAGCCATTTCAGCTCGGGGTCCATGGAGCGGAGGAGGCCATGATCCTGGCCGAGATCCGGGTGACGTATCGAAGCCAGGCGTACTACGGCGAGACACTCCTGGTGGAAACAAGGGTCGAGCGCATCGGCCGGACCAGCTTCAACATGGCCCATCGCCTGACCGCTCCGGAGAGTCGGTACGGGGCGGCCCGCTTGATTGCCGTTGCGGATTCCGTGCTGGTGTCCTACGACTACTCGAACGAGCGCCCCATCCCGGTACCGCCCTCGTTGAGTGCGGCTCTTGAGGCCTTCGAGGGTCGCGTGCTCGGCACTGAAGAAGCGGGGTCCGCTTAGCCTAGCCCTCGAAGCGGCGGAAGATGGCGACGGCGTTCTGGCCGCCGAACCCGAAGCCGTTGATCATCGCCGTATCCACGCGGAGTTTGCGTTTCACATTCGGCGTGTAGTCGAGATCGCACTCGGGATCCGGTTCACGATAGTTGATCGTCGGGGGGATCCAGCCATCCTGGATGGCGCCGACCGCAGCGATTCCGGCGATCGAACCGGCCGCCCCGAGGAGATGGCCGACCATCGATTTCGGCGATGAGATCGGCAGTGAGGCGGCCCGCTCGCCGAAGGCTCGCTTGATTGCCTTCGTCTCTGTCACGTCGTTGAGCGGCGTGGACGTTCCGTGGGCAACCAGGTAGTCGACATCCGTCGGGCCGATCCCGGCCTGGCGCATGGCGTTTCCCATGGCCATCGACGCCCCCCGGCCAGTTGGTTCAGGAGCGGAGATGTGGTACGCGTCGGCCGTGAGGGACGCCCCGATGATCTCGGCCAGGATTGTCGCGCCGCGAGCCTGGGCATGGGCCGCTGACTCGATCACGAAGACCCCCGCACCCTCACCGAAGACGAATCCGTCCCGGGTTCGGTCGAAGGGCCGGGACGCGCCAGCGGGGTCGTCGTTTCGCTTGGACAGTGCGCCCATGTTGCCCAGCGCAGCGAAGGCCATGGGCAGGAGCGGCGCTTCAGACCCGCCGGCGATGACAACATCGCATTCGTCGTTCGCGATCAGCCGCAGCGCGTCCTGGAAGGCGATGACGCCCGAGGCGCAGGCGGCTACCTGCGTGATGACCGGTCCCATCAGCCCGTACTTCATGGACACCTGGGCGGCGGCCATGTTGCCAGAAACGGCTGGAATGGCAAACGGGCTCACCTGGCCGGGGCCCCGATCGACCAGAACGCGCTCCCCCTCGACCACCTGCTCCATGCCCCCGCCGCCGGTGTTGATGACGACGCCGACACGGTCCCGCCGCTCCGGCGTCCAGGTGGAGAAGTCGATCCCCGAGCGATCGATCGCCTCGGTCGCTGCCGCCACCCCGAAGTGGATGAAACGACTCATCCGTCGAGCCATCTTGCGATCCATCGCAATCAGCGGGTCGAAGTTCTTGACCTCGGCCGCGATCTTGACGTCGTGGTGTGTGGTGTCGAAGGTCGTGATAGGTCCACCGCCCGAAACGCCCGCGAGGAGGTTGGTCCAGAAGGTGTCGACGTCGTTGCCGATGGGCGTGATGGCGCCCATGGCGGTCACGACGGCTCGACGGGCTGGGTCCTGGCTAGGCACGATGGGCACCTCGGGATCGGATCCTGGGAAGGCGATTGTACCGGCGAAGGCGGAGCAGTTCGGGGCCGCTCAATCTCCGTCGTACCGCTTGAAGATCACGGCGCCGTTGTGGCCACCCAGCCCGATGTTGTTGGAGAGCGCATACCGGAGGGGTGTTTCGATGGTCTCGCCCACAACCCACAGGTCACAGGCGGGGTCCGGATCACGATAGTTGAGCGTCCCCGGCACCGTCTGGTTGGCGATCGACATGACGGTGGCGAACGCCTCAAACGCTCCCGCCGCGCCCATCATGTGGCCGGTCATCGACTTCGTGGCGCTGATCGCCAGTGACCGCCGCGCCGCCGCGCTCCGATCGCCGAAAACCGTCCAGATGGCCTCCGTCTCTCTCGCGTCACCAACGGGCGTAGAGGTGCCGTGGGGATTGATCATGTCCACCTCGTCGGCGGGTATGCCGCGCCGGTCGAGGGCCATTTTCATGGCCCGGGCCGATCCGGTGCCGTGTTCGATCGGCTGGATCATGTCCCAGCCGTCGGCCGCCGATCCGTAGCCGACCACCTCGGCGTAAATCCTGGCGCCACGGGCTTTGGCCAGTTCAAGATCCTCGAGGAACAGGCCGCCCGCGCCCTCGCCCAGGACGAACCCGTTCCGCGTCAGGTCGAATGGGCGCGACACCGTCGCGACTCCCTCGCCGGGTCGCGGCGAACCGAGTCCCCGCATGTTGCCGAACCCGGCATGCGCAACCTCGATGAGCGGCGCCTCCGTTGAACCGCTGATGACGGCGATGCAGTCGCCCCGGCGGATCGCCTCGGCCCCCTCCGCCACGTTGTGGGTTCCGGTGGCGCAGGCGGACACGATGCAGATGTTGTGGCCGATTGCGCCCGTCTCGATGGCAATCATCCCCGATGCCGAATCGACCAGGGCGTTGGCGATGAAGGTCGGAGGGACGCGATTGGGCCCCTTGTCCTGGAGCGTCCGGTAGCTGTCGATCATCAGGCGCTGGCCACCGGCCCCGGATCCGTAGACCACGCCGACCTCGGTCCGGTTCTCATCGGTGATCTCGAAACCCGAGTCGGCGAGCGCCTGCTTGGCGGCTGCGACGCCGAAGTGGATATCGCTCTCGCTACGGCGGGCCGCCTTGGCGTCCATCCAGGCGGTCGGCTCGAAGTCGCGCACTTCGCCGGCCGCGTGCTGCTCGTAACCGGACGCGTCGAACCGGGTGATCTCACCCAGGCCGGAAACGCCATTGACGAGGTTCGACCAGGTTGTCGCGACATCATTGCCGATCGGGCTGATGACGCCGAGGCCAGTCACGGCCACGCGCCGCTGGTAGTCAGGCTTGCGCACGATATTGGGCTCCTTGGTGCTTGAGCGGTGACGAAGGCAAGGCGGCGATCATGATCAGGAGTGAGTGGTGCCGAGGTCCGGCAAAGCGAGGCGTCCCGACGCTCCCGGGTCGTCGAGGGCGAAGACGACCCCGTCCGTGGCGATCCGCTTCGTGAGGCCGGTGAGGACGCGTCCCGGGCCAATCTCGATGAAGGTGTTGACGCCAGCGGCGGTCATCGTCTCGATCGCCCGGATCCAATCGACACCTGCGGTCAGATGCTCCACGAGCTCGCCGCGACAGGCCTCGGCGGTGGTCAGCAATTGGCCGTCCGCGTTGGCCAGCAACGGAACCGACGGATCCGAGAAGGTCACGTCGGCGAGGATCCGCCGCATGGCCTCCGCCGCTTCTGCCATGAGTGGGGAGTGCGCCGCCACGCTCACCGGCAGGACGATGGCACGCTTCGCCCCCAGGCTCCTGGCAATCTCCGCGCCGGCTTCGATGGCGGCGCGCTCGCCCGAGACGACGACCTGGCCCGGCGCGTTGCGATTGGCAACGCTGAAGGTGCCGACGGCGCCAGCTCGATCGAGGAGCTCCGGCAGGGCCGCGTCGTCCAGGCCGATGATCGCCGCCATCGCTCCGTCGCGGCCCTGTCCCGAGGCCTGCATCTGGCGTCCGCGCTCGCGCACCAGACGGACCCCGTCGGCCAGCGAAATCACGCCCGCCGCGACCATCGCCGTGTACTGACCCATCGAGTGCCCGGCCATGAATGCCGGCGCCGGCGATGGAGTCCCGAGCGCTGCCGATCGCTCACGGAACGCCTCGAGATAGGCGATCGAGGTTGCGAGGAGGGCAGGTTGGGCGTTCTCAGTTCGGTTGAGGTCTTCCTCCGGCCCGCGCCAGGCGAGGACGCTGATGGATTCACCGAGGGCGGCGTCAGCGACAGCAAACACGTCGGCTGCGGCGGGCGATGTCTCGGCCAGGGCTTGGCCCATGCCGACGGCCTGCGAACCCTGACCGGGAAAGATGAAGGCGACCTGGCTCATAGTCTCCTGCCTGCAGCCCGCGGGTGGCGCGACAGGACGCCATCGCGTGGGGCGTCCCCAATACTGCCCCGCCGTTGACGCCTCGAGCATGAAGTCCATGCATTCCTGCATACGACCACGCCGCCAATCGGATACCATCGAGCCATGACACAGACCTCGGAACCCCGCCGACGGACGCGGGCAGCCAGCGTCCGAGCGATCGCCCGGCGATTTGAGGCGGATCTGAGTTCATCTGCGCTGGCCTCCGGGCCGCGGATCCCGAATGTTCGCCAGATCTCCGAACGAGTTGCCATGGGCCGCGCCCTGTGGCGCGAGCTGGTGATCGGGTTTGCCTCACAACTCGGCGAGCTCCGTCTCGGATTCACCCAGCTGGCCGCCCTCTACGTGCTGGCCGAGGGAACTGCGACGACGATCGGGGACCTCGCGGAGGCCCTCTCCAGGTCACCTTCGGCGACGAGCCGATTGGTGGATGGGCTGGTTCGGCGCCGGCTGGTGGATCGCCAGGAGGAGCCCGAGGATCGGCGCCAACGTCTGCTCGTCCTGACGCCTCGCGGACACGCCCTGCTGCGCGTCGTTGACCGGGCACGCGCTGATCAGTTCCTGACGGCAGTTCGGCCCCTGCCGACCGCCGAACGCGCCCTCGTGGCGATGGGCGTCGCGTCGCTCGCGACCCACGCCATCTCCCGCCGGGGACGCCTCATCCGGACGGCACGAACGTCCGAGTAGGTCAGCCGCTGCCGGTGCCTCGCCGGGATCGAATCACGATCGCAACCACGAGGCCACCCGCAAGGAGCGCAACCAGGAGGATGCCCGGACCCGTGGTGTCTTCGGCCGCTCCGCCGGTGCGCGTGGGACGCAACGTCGGCGAGCTATCCGGGCCCGATGGGGCCGTCGATCGTGGTGGCGCCGATGGGCCGGGTGCCGTCGAAGAGGCGCTTGGCTCGGTCTTGGCGGAGGGAGCCTCGGTCGGGCTCGGCGACGGCCCGGGTTGCGCGGTCGCGGTCGCGGTCGGCACGGACGTCGGCGGCTGCGGCGACCGTGGCGTCGGTGCTGGAGTGACCCTGACGGTCGGAACGGGAGTGGTCGACCCGGCCGACACGACCCTGATGACTCCGGACATCTCCTCGGGGTGAACTTCGCAAAAGTACGGGAAGGTCCCGCTTGACGAGAACGTCGCGGTGAACGTGTCACCGCTCATGAGGAATCCGGCCGATGCGGGTTGATCGGAGAACCGGTTGTCGAGGGCGCCGGGCGCGCCGCTGGTCACCGTGTGGGGGTCGCCGCTCCCGATCCAGGTGACCTCGTCGCCGATGGCGATCGTGAGCGACGATCCTCCGCCGGGGGCGATGAACTGGTAGTTGCCCGCCTGGATCGAGTAGGACGCCGCCGACGCGCCAGCGGCCGTCAGGAGCAGGACGAGGGCAGCGGCGATCCCCGTCGCGAACAACGGACCGAGTCGCCGAGCCGAGCGGCCGAACGCGCGTGATGGGGTCATGTCGTAAATACGCCCGCCGGTGGTCGCCGGATCGCAGAGATCCGATCCGGGATGTTCGGCGTATAGGTGGGTGTCGAGCCTGCGGCACGTCCCAGCGCCTGCGGACCGACCAGAGGAGGAATCGCATGCGCGCTCGTCTCGCTCTCATGGTCGCCATCGCCGCGCTCCTGGCGGCTGCGCCCCAGGCTTTTGCGGCAAACCCGCCGACCCCCGCATTCGGCGGTCCCATCGATGGAGCGCAGGAGGTGGCACCCGTCGTGACGGCCGCGACCGGCGAAGCAACCGTGGTGGTTTCCAGCGACGAGGCCACCATCTGGTACGTCGTCGAGTACAGCGGCTTGTCCGGTGCCCTTGTCGCGGCCCACATCCACACCGGCGCCGTCGGCGCCAACGGCGGCGTGATCCTCCCGCTCGCTGCGTCGGCCAGTCCGATGGTCGGAACGCTGACCGCCGCGAACTTCACGCCCAGTGGCGCGATCACGACCTTCGCCGAGGCGATCGCAGCGATCAAGGCCGGCAACACCTACGTCAACCTCCACACGGCCGCCAACCCCAGTGGCGAGATCCGGGGCCAGGTCGTCTCGAAGGGTGATGCCCACTTCGGGGTCCTATCCGGCAGCCAGGAGGTACCGAGTGTCACGACGTCGGCATCCGGCGACGCCTGGGTCGTGATCAGCGCCGATGGCTCGACGATCACGTACTACGTCGCGTACGGCGGTCTGTCCGGGCCGGCGGCTGCGGCGCACATCCACCTCGGCAACATCGGTGCCAACGGCGGCGTGATGTTCCCGCTCTCGGTGGGACCCAGCCCGATGATCGGCACCCTGACGGCGGCCGATCTGACGCCGATCGGGAGCGTGACAGATATGGCCGGCGCCGTGGCCGCCATCGCTGCCGGGGGCACCTATGTCAACATCCACACCGGCGCCAACCCGGGCGGTGAGCTCCGCGGCCAGCTCGCAGACACCGTTGGGCCCGCCCCGACGCTGCCTCCGACGGACACGGTGGCGGCCAGCGGCCAGGTGCCGGGGGAGCTGCCTCCGGTCCTGATGATCCTGGCTCTTGCCGTCGCCGCCGGCGCTCTCGCCGTGTCGCGAAGGCGCCTGTCGATGACTCCTGAGCGCATCTCTGAGGACCGCGACCGCGCGTAAATTGACGATCCGGGGGGTCCGGCCCTGCCGGCCCCTCGGATCAGTTGCAGTAGCGGCGGACGGCGTCGTAGAGGACCGGAAGGCCCCAGCGGAGGGCCTCGATCCCCACCCGCTCGTCAACGCCGTGGTATCGCTCCAGGTACGGCTCGCCAGGCTCCAGCCGGAGCGGGGAGAAGCCGTACGCAGGAACGCCGATGCGGGCCAACGTCTTGTTGTCGGTTGAGAACGGAGCCATGACCGGGATCGGGACACCGTCGGGATCGTGGTCGAGGATCGCCTGTTCCAGGACGCGATAGAGGGCCGAATCGCTGGCTGCCACGACGGCCGGTGCCGCAGCGATGAGGTCGATCCGGCAGACAGCCAGGAGTTCAGGTCCCAGCCGCTGCTCGATATCCGCCCGCATCGTCGGTTCGTCGGTCTCTGGCAGGAGACGGCAGTCCACCTCGATGACAGCCTCACCCGGAATGACGTTGTACTTGATGCCAGCGTGGACGACGTTTGGGGAGACCGTGTCGCGGACCAGCGCTCGCACGGCTCGGGCATAGACCGGCGTGCACAGACGATCGATCGCGACCTCCGCGCGTGACCCGCCGCCGGCGGCGATGGCGCGAAGGAGCGCCGACGCCTCGCCGCCGAGTGCCTCGGCCGCCCTCTCGAAGAAGGCCCGCATGACGGGTGTCACCGACGGCTCTCCCGGGACCGCAAGTCGTTGCACCACCTCCGCGGCGAGGATCGCGGCATTATCCGGCCGCGGCATGGATCCATGGCCCCAGGCCCCCTCGACCGTGATCGTATACGCCGCATAGCCCTTCTCGGCGACCTGGATCGGGTAGAGCCGTCGCCCGCCGACGTCGAGGCTCACGGCACCCGATTCGTTCAGCGCTCCGGCCGCCCGCAGGTGTTCTGGGTGGTGGTCCGCGAGCCATCCGAC
>JBDTQY010000215.1:0-4527 GCA_039931955.1 Chloroflexota bacterium | reverse complement strand
CGTCACACGACTGACCGGGATGCTGTCGATGGGGGTGGCATCGGGCGTCGCGGTTGCCCTCACGCCGTCGGCCTGGCGCCTGGCCACTCATGCCGACCCGCATACGCTGCACCTGGCGCTGGTCGCAATCCTCTTCCTGCTTCTGACGGGCTGGGACGAGGCGCGGAGATCCGGCCGAGCATCGGCCGACCGCTGGCTGGTCGCCGCCGCCGTCGTGTTTGGCCTCTCGGTCGGGAATCATTCCCTCACGCTGCTGCTTGCCCTGCCCGTCGGACTCTTCGTCCTCAGCGTCGAGCCGCGAATCCTGCTGCGGGCGCGATTCATGGCGGTCTGTGCAATCGCCCTGCTCGCGACCGTGGTCGCGGTCTACCTTGAACTCCCGCTGCGGTCCGGTCCGTTCGAGGCACCGCTGGTCTACGCGAGGCCGAATACCTGGGACGGCTTCTGGTACATCGCCCTTGCCGAGCAGTTCCGGGGATCCATCCAGGATCCGCTTGGGCAGCTCCCGCTGAAACTCGGCTCACTGGCGACGCTGGCGGCCGGCCAATTCGGGGCGCTGGCTCCACTGATCCCGGTCGGATTCCTCGCCACGGCCATCCGCAACTGGCGCTATGCCCTCCTGAGCGGCTCGGCCATGGTCATCACCCTCGTGTTCAACGCGTCGTACTCGAATGCCGACATCGGCCGTTACTACCTCGGGCCAATCCTGTGGGCCTGGACGTGGCTGGCGATCCTCGCCGGCGTCTTCGTCGAGCAGCTTTCAGGTGTACCAGACGCCGATGCCCGTCCGCATCGAGTGCGGGGGGGCCTCGCGTCGCTCGTGGCGATTGCAATGGCGGGCGTTCTCCTCGTCCCAACGGCCTTCGATGCCCCCCGACGAGCGGAGGCGGCGGATCTGAGCCACGATACGGGCGCTCGCCAGTGGGTGGATGCGGTTCTAGCCGAGGTTGCACCGGATGCCGTCGTCGTCAGCTGGTGGAGTACCTCGACGGTCCTCTGGTACGCCCAGCTGATCGACCACCAGCGACCTGATATCGCAGTCATTGACGACCGCACTCGCCTGGATCTTGCGTATGGAGAGGCTACCGACGTGATCGCGCGCTTCCTTGGCCAACGGCCGGTCTATGTGATCCGCGCCAACGCTCGCGACCTCGGGCTGGTGGAGGCGCTCTTTGTGCTCGAGCCGCTCGAGTCTCCGGTGGCGGCGGGCGTATACCGTGTCATTGGGGCTCGCGGAGCCGGCGGATGACCAGGGACCCGCGGGTACCCGCGCTCTCGTACTTCTTCCCAGCCCACAACGAGGCCGAGAATTTGCGTGGTCTGGTCGAGGAGGCGCTGGCGGTCCTGCCCGGCCTGGCAGCGGCGTTCGAAATTGTCATCGTCGACGACGGGTCTCGCGACGAGACGCCGGGCATCGCCGACGGCCTTGCGGCCGAGGATCATCGGGTGCGGGTCGTCCATCATCCGCGGAACCGCGGCTACGGTGCCGCGCTTCGGTCCGGATTCGCCGCAGCGCGCCACGACCTGATCGCCTTCACGGATGGCGATCGACAGTTCCACATCGAGGACCTGGGCCGGCTCATTGAGCGCCTCGCGGCGGGCGACGCCGACGCGGTCGTCGGGTATCGGATCAAGCGCGCCGACCCACTCGTCCGCACGGTCTATGCCCGTGCCTACCGCCTGGCGAACCGCATCTTCTTCGGTCTCCGCGTGACTGATGTCGACTGCGCCTGCAAGCTCTTCCGACGCGACTCGCTGGCCGGGATCCGGGTCGAATCGGATGGCGCCTTCTTCTCGGCTGAACTCCTCATCAAGCTGCGCGAGGCCGGCGCGCGCGTCGTCGAGATCGGCGTGCCGCACTACCCGCGGACGGCGGGTTCACCGACCGGGGCGCGGCCGAAGGTGGTCATTCGCGCGATCCGTGACTTCTGGAGCCTTCGTATCAGGCTGTGGGCGCAGCCGAGGCGGGCGCTCGGGCGCGGGGTTCCGATCCTGCCTGGTGTGGACACGTAGCCGATCCGGGGACTGCCTCAGGACGCCTGGCCGCCGCCGGGATCACCCGCCCCGGGATCGCGCTCGAGGGAGTTCACGAAGTCACGGAACATATCCAGGCGCTCATCGACGACCGCCTCGTCCAGTGACTCGAGGGGCACTTCTCGTCGATACCCTTGCTCGGCGGCGCCGCCAGATTCCCCGCCGGCGGGCGCGGACGATCCGGTCTCCGGGTTGCCACTGAGCGCCGCCTGCTCAAGGACCGCGTCCTCCACCAGGATCGTCGTGTTGCACCGAACGGCCAGGGCGATGCAGTCGGATGGTCGAGCATCGAGTTCCACGACCCGGCCGCCGATATCGAGGACGAGGAGGGCGTGATAGGTCTCGTCGGCCAGGGCCGAGATCACGATCCGCTCGATTCGGGCACCTGACCCCTCGAGGGCGGCCGTGAACAGGTCGTGGGTCAGCGGTCGTTCAGCCGACAGCCCCTGCAGTTTCATGGCGATGGCGCTGGCTTCCCAGGCGCCGATCCAGATCGGCAGGTATCGCTCCCGCTCAGCGTCCTTGAGGATGACGACGTGGCGGTTCGACAGCATGTGGACACGGACGCTCTCAACCACCATCTCGATCAGACGGCCCATGCGGGGATTATCGCCCGTTCCGGGGCCCAGCGGTCAGGGAGCCTGCGTAGCGCTGGCTGATGGGGCGGAGTCGCCCGACGGGGAGGCCTCCGGTGAGGGCCTGGTCTGGCTGATGATCGGTTCGAGGACGGCCCGGAAGAGGCCCGTTCCGGCGATCCAGACGACCGAGTCGGGCGCGTCCGCAATGCCCGGTTCCACGAACCAGCCCCGGACATCCGTCCAGGCGTCGCTCCCGCCCGTGAGACGGTACTGCTCGATGTAGGCGCCCTTCGCCTTGGAGAAGGCTACGAGGCGCTCGTTCGGCGCGTCGTAGCCATAGATGCGACCTGCTCTGTGGTCCGACCCGGACAGCACCGCCGAAAACGACGGGGCCGGGCGGAGCACGCCATCGGGCAGGGCGGACGATGACCACCCGTCGCTGGTGCCGCCGAAGACGCGCAGGATTCTGCCACTGTCGGCGATCCAGATGTCCCCGTCGATGTAGAGGCTGGTGATCCCGTCGACGGGCCTTGGGGCAGTCAGCCGCTTCGACGGGGCCCCCGGGAACCCGCTCCCGTCGGCGGCCGGAGCGTAGGCGAGGATCTCCTGCTCGGATGGATCCACGATGTACAGGTTGTAGAGGCCCGCGCCCGAATCGCGCAGGAAAGTGCCGATGGCGAGGAGATCGCTACCCCATTCGCTGGCGCCCAGGACCGTGACCCGCGTCGTGGTGCCCTTGCCGGTGGCATCGGCCGGGCGCCAGCGCCACATGACGTTCTTGGCGTCCAGGATCAGCAGGTCGCGTCCGCCCGTCGTCACCAGGCGTGGTGCAGCCTGGGTGCTCCCGGCGGCTTTGTTGCCCTCGCGGAAGATCGCGACCGCGGTGAGGTCGGTGATGTTGATCCGATAGACGGAGGCGGTCGTGACGTCAAGGACGTAGGGCGCGCCGTCCGGGCCGCGGACCAGGCTGGTCAGCTCCGGCGCAGCGTCGGCGGGAAAGTTGAAGATGCTCGTTGGCGTCACATCGACGACCCCATAGAGGCGGTCGAGACCGCTCACTGCCTGCGCTCGGAGCGGGTTGAGCACGGTGGCGGAGATCCCCGCGCCAGCGGCACTCTTCAGTTGCGCGAGGGTGTCCGTGAGCAGTTTCTCCGCCGTCCCGGGGTCGTTGGCGACGAGATTGACGCCGGACCCAAAGACCCGCTCGAGGTTCTTCCTGGCTTTGTCGAGGGACGCCTGGCCGACCTCGGCCGAGGCGATGACCTCGCCGGGGGGCTGGCTGCCGCCGAGGAGTGAGACCCCGACCCCCAGCGCGCCGGCGACAACGACCAGGGCCAGCACGGCGACCGCGGCCCGTTGCTGGGATTCGCGGCGAGCCCCCATGGTCGTGACGCGGCGCTGGACCGGTCCCCGCGTCGGCATGGAATCCTGTGCCCGACCGAGCAGCCGCCGAAGGGCACCGCCGGTGGCCGAACGCGCGCGCCGCGCTCCCGCTTGTGCCGCCGCCAGGCCTCCGCTGACAGAATCGACCAGCGGGATGGGTGAGCGGTCCGGCGCCCCGGCGAGCGGCTCCAGGGGCCTGACCGCCACCAGCGTTCGGCCGGCCTTGGCGACGGACACCTCGCCGACCTCGAGGATCAGCCCGCCGCTGCTGCCGGTCCCGCCCAGCTCGGCGAAGCGCATGGTGAGGTGTTCGATGGCGGGTTGCGGGTGCAACGTCACCAACGCGTCCTTGAGCTCATCCGGGCCGAGGCGCTCCATGAGCGATGGGGAGACGAGCGCCAGCTGGTCGCCCACGCTGATCTCGCCGCGCCAGACGTCAGGGTCCAGAGAGGCCGCAGGAAGGCCGCGGAGGCGGTCCGGGTCCGGGAGGGTGCTCAGGCGTGCGCCGCGGCTCAGGTAGGCCTCCGCGGGC
>JBDTQY010000214.1:0-3716 GCA_039931955.1 Chloroflexota bacterium | reverse complement strand
GCACACCGGCGACTGCATGGCACGAATGACGAACGCTTCGATCTCCCGCACACCCTCCGATCCGATCCGGATCGGAATCATCGGCGCGACCGGCTATGTCGGCGGCGAACTGATCCGGATCCTCAGCGGGCATCCACACGTGCAGATCGTCGGGTTGACCGGGCGCGAGCGCCGTGGCGAGCACGTCGGAGCCGTGCATCCGCATCTCGCTCGTACGAGCCATGCGCTTGACGACACGCTCAGTGGAGAGGTGGACGCGGTCTTCCTGGCGCTGCCGCATGGCGTGGCCGCAGAGCAGGTTCCAGCGTATCTGGACGCCGGTGTATCCGTCGTCGACCTGGGACCCGACTTTCGCCTTCGGGATGCGGATGACTATCCTCGATGGTACGGGTTCACCCATCCTCAGCCGGAGCTGCTGGCGCGAGCCGTCTATGGCCTGCCGGAGCTGCACCGCGAGGAGCTCATCGCCGCGGGCAGGCGTCGGGCGTCCGGCGTCCCTGCTCTCGTCGGCGCGCCTGGCTGCTACCCGACTGCGACCATCCTCGCGCTCGCGCCCCTGGCCGGGGCCGGATTGATCGCTGACCTCGTTGTCGATGCGAAGAGCGGGGTCAGCGGCGCCGGTCGCGTCGCCAACCAGGAGATGCTCTTCGCCGAGATCAACGAGAGCGTCCGTGCCTATGGCATCTTCTCTCATCGGCACACGGCTGAGATGGAGCAGGAACTCGGGGCGCTCCAGGAGGCGGCCGGTCACGAAGCCGCGAGCGAGGGTGTCCGGGCCATCGAGTTCCTCCCGCACCTCATCCCCATGACCCGCGGCATCCTGTCCGCCGGGCATGTCCGGCCAACGCGCTCGGTCACACAGGTGGAAGTCGATGCCCTATACGCTGAGGCTTACGGCGACGAGCCGTTCGTCTCCGTCGTCGGAACACCACCGGCGACCGGGCACGTCATGGGTAGCAACCACGCTCAGGTGTTCGTCCGTGTGGACGACCGAACCGGGCGAATCCTCGCCATCGGCGTCATCGACAACCTGGTCAAGGGCGCGGCAGGGCAGGCCGTCCAGGCCTTCAATCTCGTGTTCGGCCTCGACGAAGCGGCGGGGCTGGACGCCCTGCCCCTCGCGCCATGACCGGCACTCGCGGTAGGGATACGCCCGGGACGGTTGCGCCCGTCGTCGAGCGGACCGCGCGCATACCCGCGGGATTCGTCGCCGCCGGCCGCTCGGCCGGCATCAAGAAGAGCGGGCGACCGGATCTTGCGCTGGTCGTCGCAACGCATGGACCAGCCGCGGCCGCGGCCGTGTTCACTCCAAATCGCTTTGCGGCCGCTCCGGTCCAGCAGTCCCGGCACGTCCTGGCCGCCTCGGGCGGCTGGGTCCGAGCAGTGATCTCGACCAGCGGCTGCGCGAACGCGGCGACGGGACCAGCTGGCGACGAGGACCAGCGTCGCGTCGGGGAACTGGTTGCCGATGCCGTCGGGATCACGCCGGAACAGGTGCTCCATTTCTCGACGGGGGTGATCGGGACGCGCCTGCCACTCGATCGGATTGAAGCGGGCATTGCGGCCATCGTTCCGGACCTGGCGACTTCAGACTCGGGTCTCGCGGCTGCCGCGGCGGCGCTTCGAACCACGGATTCGACGACGAAGGCCGCGACGGTGACGATCGAGCTGCGCGGTACGCTCGGCGACACCGTCCCCGTCCGGGTGACCGGGATCGCCAAGGGCGTCGGGATGATTCACCCGAACATGGCCACGATGCTGTCGCTCGTCCTGACCGACGCGACGGCTGATCCTGCCCTGCTCGCATCCATCCTGCGCCCTGCCGCGGCACGAACGTGGAACCAACTCTCCATCGATGGCGACACGAGCACCAACGACACGGTTTTCCTCCTCGCGTCCGGCGCCGCGGGCGCTGCACCGCTCGTCGCGGGCGCGCCTGCCGCAGCGGCGCTCGCGACGGCTATCGAGGCGGTAGCCCGCGACCTCGCCCGTCAGCAGGCCGCCGACGGCGAAGGGGCCACCGGCCTTCTCACCTGCCTCGTTCGGGGAGCTGCCGACGACGCCGACGCACGAGCCGTCGCCCGGGCGATCATTTCGAGCAGCCTGGTAAAGGCGGCGGCGCATGGCAAGGATCCGAATTGGGGGCGCATTGCGGGTGCGGCCGGGAACGCATGTCTCGCCCCTGCAGCAGTCCTGGAGGCTGCCGGCCTGGCGCCCGCGGAAGCAGCCGCTCGCGCTGGGTCGCAGGCTGCCCTCGATCCCAACACCCTTCGAATCTGGATCGCCTCACATCTCGTTTTCGAGGGCCTACGCGGAGGCCCGCAGGACTTTGATCGCGCCGCCGCACGGGCCGCGCTCGATACGCCGGAGATCGTGATCGAACTCGACCTCGGGCTCGGGGACGGCACCGGCGAGGCGTTCGGCTGTGACCTGACCGAGGCATACGTCCGCGAGAACTCGGAGTACACGACATGAGTGAGAGCGTCGTCGTCAAGCTCGGCGGAACCACCGTCGCCGACCAGTCACAGGTGCTGGCCGAGGTTGCCGCCCTCGCCCGTCGACGTCCCGTGATCCTCGTCCACGGCGGCGGCAAGCGGCTGACCGAATGGCTCGCTCGCATGGGCGTGGTCTCTGAGTTCCGCGGCGGTCTGCGGGTGACCGATGCCGCATCCCTCGAGGTTGCCGCGGCCGTCCTTCGCGGCGTCATCAACAGCGAGCTGGTTTCAGGGCTCCGGGCGCTCGGCGTCGATGCCGTTGGACTGTCCGGGGTGGACGGAGGCGTGCTGATTGCTGAGCGGCTCCAGGATCTCGGGCTGGTTGCCAAGGTGGTCGGCCTGCGCCGGGATCTCCTCGACTCGCTGATGGTGGCGGGCCAGGTCCCGGTGGTGGCCCCACTGGCGCGCGACGAGGACGGGATTGTCTGCAACGTCAATGCCGATGATGTCGCGGCCGGCATCGCGGCAGGAATTGGGGCGCGCCAGCTGATCCTGATGACAGATGTGGATGGGGTTCGCGACGCGAGCGGTGCCAAACTGGACTCGCTTACGGCCGCCGAGGCGGAGATGCTGATCACGGACGGCGTCATTGCGGGAGGCATGGTCGCCAAGGTGCGAGCGGCACTTGGGGCCCTCGCCTGGGAGGGCACCGAGGCAATCATTGCCGACGGTTCAGCGCCGAATGCGGTCTCACGGGCCCTCGACGACCCGACGTTCGGAACCCGGCTTCGGGTCGGGCGCGTGGCACGACCGCGCAACATCGGTGCGGGATGAGGGGTTCGACGCCCCCGCCAAAGCGTGATCGGCAGCGCGTCATTCGCGAGATCGTGGCCCGTGGCGCGGTCGAGAATCAGCAGGAGCTGGCCGACCGGCTGGCGGATCGGGGCTTCTCAGTGACGCAGGCGACGGTTTCGCGCGACGTGGCGGACCTGGGCCTCGCCAAGATGTGGCGCGGCGATCGTCACGTCTACGTCCTTGCCGACGATCTCCCCCGCTCCCCCGCCGATGCCGATGAACGGCTCCGGCGGATACTGTCGGACATTCCAGTGACCGTGGGTCGAAGTGGTCTGATCCTCGTTCTAACCGGGAGCCCGGGAACGGCCAATGTCATCGGGCAGGCGATCGATGAAGCGGCGCTGGGCGATCAGGTCGGCACGGTCGCCGGCGACAACACGCTCCTCGTGCTCTTCGCCGACAATTCAGCTCTGGAGCGCTGGCTCA
>JBDTQY010000213.1:0-4748 GCA_039931955.1 Chloroflexota bacterium | reverse complement strand
CGTTGAGCGGACGCAGACGGGTCTGATGCTCGGTCGGCAGCGATCTCGAAGCCGGCAGCGGCGAACATCGGCCATGTGCCCGTGAAGGCTGCACTCGCGGAGACGGCATCGCCCTCCGGCGTCAGGACCGGGTAGGCCTCGACGGTCGTGGCTCCCTGCTCGCGGGCGTACACGATGGCGGCTTCGAGCAGCTGCCGCGCGACGCCGGTGCCGCGGGTCGAGGGTGAAACCGCGAAGCAGGTGATCGACCAGACCGGGCGATCGTCGATCGTCGGAATGACCCGAGAGCGGATGATTCGCTCGAAATCCGTGCGTGGACCGAGGCCCACCCATCCGATGGCACGGGCGGCTGCTCTCTGATCCCCGTCGTCAAGGGCCACCAGGCCGGGAGGGTTGTCGCCGGCAGCCTGGCCGCGGAGACGCTCCCGAAGCTCTGGAACCTTGGCGGCGCTGAAGTCCTTCGAGCGCAGGCGCCAGTACTGGCACCAGCACCATCGGGGATCGCCCCCTTCACGGAAGAGTGCCTCGAGGGCCGGCCATGTATCGGCCGTGAGCGGGACGATGCGCATGCTCGCGAGCATAGCGAGGGCCCGAAATGAATGGTCGGGCGAGGCGTGATTCTTCCCGCGTGGAGGGCTCGTCGGCTGCTATCGTCTCTCGCATGCTGGAACCGAACGCCCGCGTCGATACCTTTCGCGCGCTCCACGAGGCCGGCTGCTTCGTCATCCCGAACCCGTGGGATGTGGGCAGCGCTCGCCTGCTGGCCAATCTTGGGTTCACTGCCCTTGCGACTACGAGCGCAGGTTTCGCGTGGACGATTGGCCGGCCCGACAACGGTGTGACGCTTCCCGAAGTCCTGGGGCACCTCCGAGCGGTGGCCGGTTCGGTCGAGGTACCGGTCAACGCCGACTTCGAGGGTGGCTTTGCGGTCGAGCCGGAAGGCGTCGCGGCCAATGTTGCACGGGCGGCCGAGACGGGCATCGCCGGGCTCTCGATCGAGGACTCAAGTGGTGATCCGGCGCAGCCGCTGTTCGACTTCAACCTGTCTGTCGAGCGCATCCGCGCTGCCCGACAGGCGATCGATCGCGGCGCTACGCGCGTCGTGCTGACCGGTCGCTCGGAGGGGTACCTGGTCGGGCGTCCGGATCTGGACGCAACCATCCGGCGCCTGCAGGCCTATGCCGAGGCCGGAGCCGAATGTCTTTATGCGCCGCGCATCGGCAGCCTCGAGGACATTGCAACCCTCGTCAGGGAGCTCGCGCCGAAGCCCGTCAACGTCCTCGTGGGCAGCGACTTCACGACCGTGGCAGAGCTCGCGGGGCTCGGTGTCCGGCGAATCAGCGTGGGCGGGGGACTCGCCCGAGTCGCATGGGGTGCGTTCCTGCAGGCCGCGACCGAGATAGCCGACCTCGGCACCTTCGTCGGGCTCACGCGGGGCGTTCCTTTTGCCGAGATCGACGACGCGTTTGACCCGAACCTCGATCGCGAGGCCTGACCCCGCGGTAATCAGCCGATGACGCCCGCCTGGACCGCGATGTCCAGCCAGATGCGAATTGCGGCGAACAGGATCACGACACCCAGCAGGATGCCGAGACGGTACGGGGAGATGCGTCTCGAGATGGTGGCGCCCGCGCGGCCTCCCGGCAGCGCTCCCGCGACGAGGGCGGCCGCGAGCAGCCAGTCAACCTGGCCCGTAAGTGCTTTGCCGAGCATGCCGGCGCCGGAGGAGATCGCGACGATGCCGACCGCGGATCCCACCACGTAGCGCATCGGGATCCGCAGGACGTAGAGCAGCACGGGGGCCAGGAAGAACGCTCCGCCGGCACCGATGAAGCCCGCCAGGAGTCCCACGATGATCCCGATCGTGATGGCCACGCTGCGGTTGAATGCGGGCGGGGTCTCCGTGTGGGCTGGGGCACGGTTCCGCAGCCCCAGCATCGTCGCGGAGGCAAAGACTGCGAGGCTGGCGAACACTGCTTCGAGCACGATCGGGGGGAAGAACGCCGACCCAAGGGCTCCGACGAATGACGAGACGACCATCGTCGGGGCCAGCACCGACACGAGGCGCGAGTCGACGTGGCCGCCGCGGCGATGCCCGATCGCCGCCGACAATGCCGCGGCGGTCACCTGGACGCTGGTGATCCCTGTGACCACCTTGATCCCGACGGCGGGCAGCCCCAGGAGCGGAGGGACGTAGAGGACGAGCGGGATCAAGATCACGGCTCCACCGACGCCGACCATCCCGGACATGAAGGCCGCTCCGAACCCAAGGAGCATGAGCAGGATCACGATCGGCGTGGCGTGCCCGGCGACCAGCGTCCCCGCGACCAGGATCAGCCACAGGCTGCCGAGCCCGAGGCGCAGTGGCGTTACGCGCACGGCCATCGCGCGATCAGGCTTGGGGGGTCAGGTCGAGCGCCGGCGTGCCGGTCGCTGCGGCATCGGCAGCTCAATGGCGAGGACGAGGGCCGTGCCGCAAATGGCTCGGCGCATCGCGGGAGCGTGGCGGCTCCGTGAAGTTTCGTGAATCGTCATAACTGTCCCTACTCTATGACCCCGTGGCAAGGGGGACCGCCGCAGGCCACCAGGACCCGGTCCGGGCCGGGCCAGGTGCAGCCACTCCCGGCCATAGCTCGCGAAACCGACGCGGATCCACCGTGATGTCACCCTCCCGTCGCCCGGCGAGTTCTCCGCCCTGCAGGCGAGTTACAGGCCGGGCAGCTGATACGCGACGCCTGGTCGATGTCCAGGCGGAGTTCGTCGCGGAGGGACAGTACTCTGGCAAGACGACCGTTGAATCGACACATGTGTGGGAAAATGTGGGGACACCGCGATACCGCAAATCACTCTGGCGTCGATTCGGACGGCGCAAGGCAGCAGTCGGCGATGGCGGCGAGGAGAGTCTAATGGCCGACGCACCCGCCCACGATCAGGTCCTTGACGCGAAGGGACTGCTCTGCCCAATGCCCATCGTCAAGCTCGCCAAACTCATGAGGACGGTGGATCCGCAGCAGGTCGTTCTCCTCGAAGCGACAGACCCCGGGGCCGTCCCGGATGTGGCGGCCTGGAGCAGGAACTCCAAGAACCCAGTCATTCATCAGGAAATCGAAGGCAAAGTGATGCGCTTCTGGATCCAGAAGGTCTGACCCGGCGGCCAGCCGGACGGAGTCATTTGACTGACGAACCACAAACGCATCCGGAAACTCCGGGCGTCTCGGAAAGCGACTGGGTGACCGCGATCCAGCAGGCCACCACAACCACCGTTCCGGCCTGAAGCCGGCGAGAAGGGGAGGCCGGCCAAATGGTCGAAACAGCTGATCGGGCCATGACGGACATGGACGCGATGATCAAGGATCGGGTGGACCACATGGTTGCCGCCCGCGTCGAGGAACTGTTCGCGATCAAGGAGGCCGAGCGCCTGGCGAAGCCCAAGAAGATGGCGATCATCGCCACGAAGGGCACGCTCGACTGGGCCTATCCGCCTCTCATCCTGGCCACGACCGGGGCCACCCTCGGATGGGACGTCGGCATCTTTTTCACCTTCTACGGCCTGAAGATCCTCCAGAAGAACCGCAACCTCGAAGTTGGAACCACCGGCAACCCGGCCATGCCGATGCCCATCCCGATGCCCCAGCTCCTGACGGCACTCCCGGGCATGACGCCCATGGCATCGTGGATGATGAAGCGCCAGTTTAAGGACCACGGCGTGGCGTCGATCGACGAGCTCATCGAACTCTCCTTGGAGCTGGGCGTGAAGCTCATTCCGTGTGGCATGACCATGGATGTCTTTGGGTTCTCCAAGGATGGCTTCATCGACGGCATCGATCCGGTCTGTGGCGCGACGCACTTTCTGGATTGGGCAGCGGACGCGGACGTCTCGCTCTTCATCTGACCCGACCCTCGCCCGCGATGCCCGGCGGTCCTCGATCGCCGGGCATTCTGCTGTCCGTCGCCGAGTCCGCTAGGCTCGCCGCCATGGAACTCCCGGAACCTGGCCGCCCTCTGCCCGACCCACCGGTTCCCGGTGAACCTCCGTCACTCGTCGAGCTGGTTCGACGCGGGGTTCTCGATGCCGAGCTGGCTGCGCTCGTCTGGGTCCTCGTCGAGGCCAGGATCCCCCTGGTCGTGGCGGCCCCGGCGACGCTGATCGATGACGGCTCGGCGGGCGATCTCCTGCGCGGCGTCCTCGCCTCGCTCCGACCGGATGTCGGACTCGCCGGTATCGACGGTCTCGGCCTCGCCGATCCGCTGGCAGCCCGGACGGCACGCACGATCGTCCATGGCGAGCGCCCCGGCGGCGTGGCCCGGGCTGCGTCGCTCCAGGCCCTGCGCGACAATCTCGGCGCCGGCCCGCCGCTTGGTCTGACCGATGACGAACTGTCGTTCCTGGGCTGTGTCCTGGTCCTCGGGCAGGACGAGGAGGCGCCCGTGCGGGCCGCGGATCCGGCCATGGTTGCCAGGCCAGGCCTGCGGGTCATCGTCGGCCACTACATCCGGCCGCTGCATCGCGATGAGCACGGTCATCCGCAGCTCCTCGGACCGGCAGTCCTGGCGACCTGGGACGCCCGAACATCGGCGTTCGAGCACTTCGCCTGGGGCGTCCTTCCCGAGATTGCGGCCCGACTGGAGCGCCGGACCGGCGACCTGGAGGCCGATCTCCACCATCGCCAGGACGACATCCGCGGGCTGGCTACTGCTGGCGTGACTGCTCTCAGCGAGGTCGGTCGCCTCATCGCCGGGTACCGCGT
>JBDTQY010000212.1:0-6735 GCA_039931955.1 Chloroflexota bacterium | reverse complement strand
TTCATGCTGTTGAGCATCCCGATGATCCACACGAGCGTGAACGCCACGGCGAACGGCTGACCGAACACGATCAGGCCCGGTCCGAATGGATTACTGACGAAGACGACGCCGATGCCGAGCGCCACGGCGACCGCGGCCAGTCCGATCTGACCCGCGAACTGCCACCGCGCGCGCAGGTCGAAGATGTCGTCCAGGGCACCGATGAGGGCCGCCAGGGCGCCTCCTGCGAACAACGCACCGAGCTGCCCGGCGGTGATCCCGACCGGGGCCGGCATCCCGAACAGTTGCTCCTGGAAGAGGGTCAGGCCACCACCCACCGCGAGAAAGGCAATGGCCACGGCCACGCCGCCGCCCCGGGGGATCGGGCTCGTGTTCACACGCCGGTGGTTGGGCGCGTCCACGATCCCGCGGCGCCCGACGCGCGTCCGGATGAGCGGGGTCAGGACGAGCGCGATCAGGGCCGCGGCAACGAAGGCCCCGATGAGGACCGGCAACGTGCCCGCGGCACCGGCGACGAAGGTCATGCCACCTCGTCGGGCAAGCCGGGCACCGGGAAGCGGCTGACGAGGGCGGCGACCTCCGCCGCCAGCACCTTGCCGGCTTCGTCGTCGTCACGGCGGGCGATGGCCTCGGTGATCATTCGCGCGATGTCCCGCATCTCGCCGGGCCCGAACCCTCGAGTCGTTGTGGCAGGCGTGCCGACCCGGATCCCGGAGGCAGTGTTCGGCGGCAACGGATCAAACGGAATGGCGTTCTTGTTGACCGTGATCCCGATCTCGTCCAGGAGCTGCTCCGCCTCGCGCCCGCTGACGCCAAGTGGCGTCACGTCCACGAGCGCCAGGTGGTTGTCCGTGCCTCCGGACACGACTCGCGCGCCGCGCTGGGCCAGCGCCTCGACGAGGGCGGTGGCGTTCTCGATGGTTCGCCACTGATCCCGGCGGAAGTCCTCGCTCGCCGCAAGCAGCAGAGCGACCGCCTTGGCCGCGATTACGTGCATGAGTGGGCCGCCCTGGACACCGGGGAAGACGGTCTTGTCCACCTGGGCGGCGAGCGTCTTCTTGACCATCGGGAAATCCGCGGCATCGACGGCGTCGGGCAGGTTCAGGCGGCTGAAGATGAGCCCGCCGCGTGGACCGCGAAGGGTCTTGTGCGTCGTCGTGGTCACGAGATCCGCGTGCGGGAACGGGCTCGGGTGCGCGCCTGCGGCCACGAGACCGGCAATGTGGGCCATATCCACGAACAGCAGGGCGCCGACCCCGTGCGCGATGGCCGCCATACGCTCGAAATCGAAGGTCCGGGGATACGCCGACGCGCCGGCGACGACGACCCTCGGTCGAACCTCCCGCGCCTGCGCTTCGAGCGCGTCGTAGTCGATCCGCCCCGTCGCCTCATCGACACCGTAGGCGTGAACCTCGTAGAGCCGTCCGGAGAAGTTCACGGGCGAGCCATGCGTCAGGTGACCACCGTGGGCCAGGTTCATGCCGAGGATGCGGTCGCCCGGTCGCAGAACCGCGAAGTAGGCGGCCATGTTGGCCTGCGCTCCGGAATGCGGTTGGACGTTGACGTGCTCGGCACCCGGGAAGAGCGCGAGCGCTCGCTGCTGGGCCAGCGTCTCGGCGATGTCCACGTACTCGCAGCCACCGTAGTAGCGCTTGCCCGGCAGGCCCTCGGCGTACTTGTTGGTCAGCCAGGAGCCCTGCGCCTCCATGACCGCCGCGAACGTGTAGTTCTCGCTGGCGATGAGCTCGATCTTGTCGTGCTGGCGCCGTCGCTCCTGGACCATCGCCGACCAGAGCTCCGGGTCGACATCGGCGATCGACGCCCATCCGAGCGCCTGGTTCGTGGCGAACGTCATGCTGATGGTCTCCTTGGCGATCGCGCCATCCCGGGGTCCCGGGCCGAGCGGTAATCAATGTGGGGCTCCGCCGGCGGCCGATCCCCTGGCCCGTATCGTCCCACACTCGTGGTCGGGCTCACGGCCCTCAGCGAGGGGTTCCGCGGCCCGGGCGACCCTCAGCGAGGGGTTCCGCGGCCCGGGCGACCCGTCCCCGCCGCGAGCGCGGCCCTGACCCGCTCCGAGCCCAGCACGCCCTCCCGCAGCACCGTGGGCGGCGCTACCGTGCAGTCCACGACGGTCGATGTCACGGCACCGGGCGTGTGGCCGCCATCGAGAATGAGATCGATCTCGCCATCCAGGGCCGCGGTCACGGCCGCGGCGTTGAGCGAATCGGGCAAGCCGCTGAGATTGGCGGATGTCGTCGGCAGTGGTCCCAGCGCGGCTGCGAGGGCGCGGGGGCAGGCGTGGTCCGGGAGTCGCAGGCCGATGGTCCCCGCCCCGTCGCGCCCGGGCAGGACCAGCGTCAAGGGACCGGGCCAAAAGGCCGCTGCGAGAATTTCGGACGCCTCATTGGGGACGGCGGCGACGGAGACCTGACCCTGATTCGCGACCAGGAGCGCGATCTGCCGATCGGGCGCGCGCCGCTTGATCTTGAATAGCTGTGCGATCCCGTCCGGCGTGTCAGGACTCACGGCAATCCCATAGACCGTGTCCGTGGGGATGGCAACGATGCCCCCGGCATGCAGGATTCGGAGCGCCTCGGCGCGGCCGACTTCGTCGTCGGCCATGATCCGTGTTCGCGTCACGGCTCTGGATCGGCGACTGGATCGGCCGGGGTGCCGCGCTTGGCGGTTGCCTCGGCCGCGAGGTCGCGCGACGCCGCGGCGGCTTCACGGGGGGTCGCAAGGGCCAATCGCTCGATCATCTGGGCCGCTCCCTCGACGGCGAGCGGCGGCGCCTCGTAGCGGGCCACGTTCCGGACGGCCTCCGGCGCGGAGGGCATCGCGACGCCGTGGCCGGCCGCGGCCAGCATCTCGAAATCGTTGAGCTGGTCCCCGATCGCCATGACGGCGCCCATCGGGACCCCCGCGCGACGGGCAAGCCAGCGGATGGCCGCCCCTTTCGAAACCCCGGGGGCGACGAACTCGAGGAAGCGAGGGTGGGCCACGGTCGCATCAGCCCGCCCGGCAAAGGTCGCGCGCGCTTCGTCGAGCAGGGACGCTGGCAGATCCGGGGGGCCGACCGCCACGACCTTCGTGACGGGCTTCTGAATCCAGGCCGCCAAGTCGGGGACCCGGGTCGCCCGCGCCCCGAGGAAGGCCGAGTAGTCGTCGACTCGTGGGTCATCATCGCGAATGACAAGTCGCTCGAGGTGGTTGAGATGGGGGTCGAGACCGTGCTCGCGACTCCAGATCACCGCCGCCTGGGCCGCCAGCGGCTGGAGCGGCCAGTGGTGCAGCAACCGCCCGGCGCCCCCACGCTGGCTCGGCATCTCCCGGATCAGCGCTCCCTGGTAGCCGATGACAGGCCCGCTGAGGCCAAGAGTCTCTGCGAACCGCGTTGCGGACGAAGTCATCCTGCCCGTGACCAGCGAGACGTGAATCCCATGGCGGAGCGCTCGCCGGATGGCCGTAACCGTCCGATCCCTCAGGGCGAGATCGTCGTCCACGAGCGTCCCATCGATGTCGAGGGCGATCAGCCGGATCGGCAGGAGGGGCTCCACGGAGCGAGCGATGAACGGGCCCGTCCGTGGGCCGCGGCGTCGGTCCGCTCGCAAGACAGGGGCGAGGCTCGAGGTCATCGCTCGATCTTCGCAACGCGTGGCAGGCCAGCCAGATCACGTTCCACCGTGCACGACCAGCGGCCGGGAAGGGCGCCCACGAGCCCGGTGATCCCGGGTCCCTGATCAGCGCCGATCTCGAGCAGCGCCAGGCCCCGCTGGTCGAGCACTTCGGGCAGGAGGGCCACGAGGCGGCTGATGACCGACAGGCCGTCTGCGCCGCCATCGAGCGCGTGCCGTGGTTCGAACGCGACCGGCGCCGGCAGGCCCGCCAGGTCGCCGGTGGCCACGTAGGGCAGGTTTGCGAGGATCACGTCGAACGACGGCTCGGAAAGGGGCAGAAGGTCCGCCTCTGCGAATCGCAGGTTGTCCGCCACCGCGTGACCGACGGCATTCTCCTTCGCCAGCATCAGCGCTCCCGGATCGTCGTCCACGGCGAGGATGTCCACTTCACCGAGCATGCCGCGGGCTCGGAGACGGGCCGCCAGGGCAACCGCGATCGCACCGCTGCCCGTCCCGACGTCGGCGACCCTGATCGGGGGCGTGCCGCTCCCCCTGGGCGCCGAGAGCAGGCGGCGCGCGATCGCCGCTTCCCCCAGCTCCACGATCAACTCCGTCTCGGGTCTCGGGATCAGGGCTCGCTCGTCCGTGACGAAGGCCAGCCCACTGAACTCGCGGAAGCCTCGCAGGTAGGCCACGGGCTCGCCCGCCTCGCGCCGCGTCACCGCCTCGGCAAAGCGTTGGGCGGCCGGGTCACCCACCGGGGCGTCTGGGTGGGCCATGATCCCGGTCCGATCGATCCCGAGGATGTTGGCGAGCAGGATCTCGGCATCGAGCCGCGGCGTTTCGGAACCTGCCGCGCGAAATCGGTCGGTTGCGCCGAGGACCAACTCGCCCACTGTCGCCATGCGCTCGGGTCAGTCGGTCCCTGAACCGTCGTCGACGAGCTCGGCGAGCCGCTCGGCCTGGTCCATCGTGATCAGCCCGTCGATGAGCTTGTCCAGCTCGCCATCCATGATCCGCGGCAGGCTGGAGAAATCGGCGTTGATCCGGTGGTCGGTCAGGCGATCCTGCGGGAAGTTGTAGGTCCGGACCTTATCGGCGCGGTCGCCGGATCCGATCATCGAGCGGCGCGCGGCGGAGTCGACCTCGCGCTGGCGCCGCCGTTCCAGGTCGACCAGCCTGGCCCGCAGGACGGCGAGGGCCTTGGCCTTGTTCTTGTGCTGGCTCTTCTCATCCTGGATCTCAACGACCAGGCCACTGGGCAGGTGGGTGATCCGGACGGCCGAATCGGTCGTGTTGACGGACTGTCCTCCCGGGCCCGACGAGCGCTTGACGTCGATGCGCAGATCACGCTCCTCATCGATATGGATCTCGGTCTCCTCGACCTCGGGCAGGACCACGACCGTCGCGGTCGAGGTGTGGATCCGGCCGGAGGACTCCGTCGCCGGGACCCGTTGGACCCGGTGCGTGCCGCCCTCGAACTTGAGGCGGCTGAAGGCCCCGTCACCGGCCACCTGGACGATCGCCTCCTTGACCCCACCGATCCCGGTCTCGTGGAGGCTCATGACCTCGGACGCCCAGCGGTGACGCTCCGAGTACCGCAGATACATGCGCAGTAGTTCGGAGGCGAACAGGGCGGCCTCCTCGCCGCCAGCCCCGGCCCTGATCTCCAGGATCACGTTGCCGTCATCGGCCGGATCCCGTGGCAGGAGGAGCAGCTTCAGCTCCTCGACGAGCCGCAGCTCATCGGCCTCGAGCCGATCGATCTCGTCACGAGCCATTCCCCGGAGTTCCTCGTCGGTCTCGTCGTCGCGCACATGGCGCGCGCCGTCGAGTTCCGTCCGTGTCTCCAGGAGGCGGCGATAGGCCGCCACGACCGGCTCGAGTCGGGACAACTCGCGGCCGAGGCGCCGGATCTCATCCGGATCGCCGAAGGTCTCCGGTTGGCCGAGTTGGCGCTGGATGTCGTCGAACTGGACCGCAACGTCGGCCAGCTTGGCATCAAGATCGTTCATGTCGCCGACGTGGCGGGGCTCAGTGGGTCCAGCTGCCGGCGTTCGGGCTCAACGGACCCCTCGGGAACGGACTCGCCGTCCGCGAGGAGCGCCTGCTGCATGGAAACGATCGCCACCTCGATCTGATCGTCGGAGGGCTGCTTGGTCGTGATCATCTGGACCAGGATCCCGGGCCACATGATGACCCGCACGATCGGATTGGCCCGATGCCGAGCGCCCCAGCGCAGGACCTCGTAGCCAATTGCGGCGAGCACCGGGATGAGCAGGATGCGACTCGCCACCATGACCAGCGGCTCCTGCCGACCGACGAGGGTGAAGGCGATGATGGACAGGGCGATGAGGACGACCAGGAATTCGGTTCCGCAGCGCGGATGGGCCGTCGGGTGCCGGCGCACGTTCTCGGTCGTCAGGGGCAGTCCCGACTCCAGCGCATGGATGGTCATGTGTTCGGCGCCGTGGTACTGGAAGACGCGCCGAATGTCGGGCGCTCGAGAGATGAGCGCCAGGTAGCCAAGGAAGATCGCCACCCGGACGAGCCCCTCCACCAGGTGCTGGACCAGGCCCTGCTGGATCTTGGCTGTCGTGACGCTGGCGATGATCAGCGGCAGGAGGAAGAAGACGCCCACGCCAAGGAGCAGGGTCAGTCCGAGCATCAGCGCGACAGACCAGCGCCCCAGCTCCACGTCGTCCTCGGACGCCTGGATATTGGCGCTCCGGATGAGCCAGCGGGTGCCCACCACCAGGGTCTCGTACAGGAGCACGAGCCCGCGCACCAGCGGCGCCTTCGCGAACCGCCAGCCGTGCGGCCCGGTGTTGAGGGGCTCCGAGGCCCACACGATGTGCCCATCGGGATGCCGGAACGCGACCGCGATTGCATCGCGCCCACGCATGAGGACGCCCTCGATCAGGGCCTGACCACCGTAACTGAAACGTGCCATGGGACGCAGTCTACCGGCGGACCCCGGGAATCACGACGGCGGGCCCGGTGGGCCCGCCGATCGGGTGCTCAGATGTGGAGGCCGCAGGCGCCTGGCGCCGGTCAGCCGGCCCGGACCTGTCGCTCCAGGCGCTTCTGGAAGCGCTCGACCTGGCCGGCCGTG
>JBDTQY010000211.1:0-4552 GCA_039931955.1 Chloroflexota bacterium | reverse complement strand
ATGCTCGACCTGCGCTCGGCCGTCTCCACCGGCGGCGAGCGTGGATTGCTCGGCCAGGCGGTCCATCCGCGTTTCGCGAGCGACCCGCGGGTCTTCGTCGACTACACGGACGTCGACGGAAACACGGTCGTTGCGTCCTACCGGGTCGCTGCCAATGACCCGGATCGGCTCGACCCGGCCACGGCAACGCGCGTCCTCTCGGTAGACCAGCCGTACGGCAACCACAACGGCGGGGCCCTCGCCTTCGGTCCGGACGGCAAGCTCTACGTGTCACTCGGTGACGGCGGCAGCGGTGGCGACCCGCAGGGGAACGGCCAGCGGCTCGACTCCCTGCTGGGCAAGGTCCTCCGCCTCGATGTCAACGGCGCGAGCTCGTCGCCCTACGACATCCCCGGAGACAACCCGTTTGTCAGTCGCGACGGAGCACGCCCGGAGATCTGGCTCACCGGCTTGCGAAATCCGTGGCGGATCGCGTTCGATCGCGCCACCGGGGACCTCTGGATCGGCGATGTCGGCCAGGGTCACTGGGAGGAAATCGACGTAGCCCCGGCCGGGGTCGGCGGCCTCAATTTTGGCTGGAACACGATGGAGGGCCGACACTGCTTCAGCCCGGGCAGTGGATGCGACAGCGCCGGGCTCACCACGCCGAAGACGGAATACGGCCACGACCTCGGCTGCACGGTGATCGGCGGCGGCGTCTACCGGGGCACGGCCCAACCCCTGCTCAGCGGCGGATATGTCTTTGCCGACTACTGCTCCGGGCGGATCTGGGCGATCCCCGTGGCCAGTGACGGCGGAGGTGCCGACCCGATCCAGGTGGGTGAGACGGGCTCCGGCACCTCGGCTTTCGGCGAGGACGCGGATGGCGAACTCTACGCGGCGAATCTCGACGGGACGATCTGGCGCGTGGTGGCCACGCCGCGCTAAGTGCCCTGCCTCAAGGCTGAGTGGGGGCCGCGCCGACGAGTTGAGGCGGCCGTTCGACCGGCCGCAGGTAGAGCCACAGTACCGCGGCGATGTAGCCGAGGTGGACCGTCAGAGTCAGGATCTCCGGTGAAGAGCTGTAGCCAAGAATTGCCCGCAGGAATTGCCCGATCCCCTCCTTGTCCGACAGGACGGAGCTGATGTCGTAGGCTGCCGCCGCGCCGGGCAGGACGACTCCGGCCAACTCCGCGACCTCGACGAACTCGTGGATTGCCACGGACAACAGGCCGGCCGCAATGAAGACCAGGGCGATCCCGGTCCACTTGAAGAACTTGCGGAGATCCAGGGCGCGACTGCCCCGGTAGAAGCCCCAACCGATGACGGCCGCGATGGCCAGCCCGATGAGCGCACCGGCGGCCACGCTGCCAGCCGAATTGGCCAGCGATGTCGCCTGACCGGCGAGGAACAAGGCCGTCTCGATGCCCTCGCGAATGACCGCGCTGAAGGCAAGGACCGCCAGACCCCAGCCTGTCCCATCGCCGACGTTCCGCTCGACGGCCGCCTGCAGTTCACCACGCAGGCCGGCCGATTGGCGGCGCATCCAGAACAGCATCCATGTGACCACGCCGGCGGCCAGCGCCAGGGTTGTGCCCTCGAACAGTTGCTCCCATGGCTCGGGCAGTGTGCCGATGGTCAGAAACAGGGCTGTTCCCGCTGCCAGGCTGACCGCCGCCGCGACGGCGGTTCCCGCCCAGATCTTGTTGGCGTGCCTGCCGTTGCCGGTCCGGGTCAGGTAGGCCAGGACGATCGCCACGATCAGTGCGGCTTCGACACCCTCCCGCAGGCCGATGAGCGCGCCGCTGATGAGAGCTCCGAGATCCACGCAATCAACTCCAGAAACGGGACGAGATCGAGTTCGTGATCAGCACGAGATCGCCGAAATCCTAGCCGCGCGCTCGGGATTGCGCAAGCGACCTTGTCGATCGTTGACAGGGCGCCTTACAGGAGCCACCGGGTGGTCGACCAGCCGCCGCCCGCACGTTCGGCGCAGCGATCGTGCCAGGCTCAGATCGCGCGGGGGTCGGCCTTTTCCGGGTCGATCCCCAGCTCGGTGATGGCGGTGGCTGCCGCCTCCGGTGTGATCGAGCCATCGCGAGCCAGCGCAGACATCGCGGCCGCGGCCACGTGAGCCGCATCGATCTCGAAGTAGGCCCGCAGCGACTCCCGCGTGTCACTCCGCCCGAAGCCATCCGTGCCGAGCGCCACAAAGGTTGCCGGAACCCAGGGAGCGACACCCTGGGGGATCGCCGCCATCCAGTCCGACGAGGCGACCACCGGACCGCCCTTGGCCCCGAGGACCGTCGTCACGTAGGGCACCTTCGGCTTGGCGGCAGGGTGCAGGCGGTTCCAGCGCTCGATGTCCAGCGCTTCGCGGCGAAGCAGCGGAAAGGAGGTCGCCGAGTACACCTCCGCGGCCACCCCGAACTTCTCGGCGAGGATCGTCTGGGCCTCGATGACCGACTGGAGCAGCGCACCGGAACCGACCAGTCGCACCTTCTTCGCTCCACGCTTGAGCGACGGTGCCGCGGCAAAGCGATAGATGCCCCGCAAGAGGCCTTCGTCCACACCTTCCGGCTTGGCCGCCTGCAGGTAGTTGTCGTTGTAGAGCGTCACGTAGTAGAAGACATCCTCGCCTTCACCGTACATACGGCGAATCCCGTCGCGGACAACGGCGGCGAGTTCGTACGCAAAAGCGGGGTCGTACTGGAGAACATTCGGGACGGTCGAGGCGAGGACCTGACTATGGCCGTCGTCGTGCTGGAGCCCCTCACCGGCGAGCGTCGTCCGCCCAGCGGTCGCGCCCATCATGAAGCCCCTGCCACGCGCATCCGCCAGCGCCCAGATCTGATCTCCCGTCCGCTGGAAACCGAACATCGAGTAGAAGATGTAGAACGGAATGGTCGGGTAGCCGTGGGTCGCATACGAGGTCGCGGCGGCGGTGAGGCTGGCCATCGAACCAGCTTCCGTGATCCCCTCCTCCAGCACCTGGCCGTCGACTGCCTCCCGGTACTTCATCACCAACTCGGAGTCGACGGGCTCGTAGCGCTGTCCGCCTGGAGCGTAGATGCCGACTTCATTGAACAGTGGGTCCATGCCGAACGTGCGCGCCTCGTCCGGAATGATCGGAACGATCCTGGGGCCGAGATCGGGATCCCGGATGAGGTTCCGGAGCAGGCGACTGAACGCCATCGTGGTCGAGACGGCGGTGCTGCTGCCGGTCAGGAATTCGGCATCAAAGGAGACCTTCGGCGCCGGCAGCGGCTCGCTGCGGACGACGCGCCTCGGAAGGGGCCCGCCGAGGGCGCGGCGACGTTCGTGGAGGTACTCGATCTCCTCCGACTTCGGGCCCGGATGGTAATAGGGCGCGTCCTTCAACTCGGCATCCGGGATCGGGAGCTCCAGGCGATCGCGGAAGGCCTTGAGCTCAGCCTCCGACAGCTTCTTGGCCTGATGGGTGATGTTCCGGGCCTCCACGCCGGGGCCGAGCGCCCAGCCCTTGACCGTGTGGGCGAGGACCACGGTCGGCACACCGCGATGCTCGGTGGCCTGCTTATAGGCCGCGTAGACCTTGTGGTAGTCGTGTCCGCCACGGCGCAGCTTCGTCAGGTCGTCATCGGACAGGTGCTCGACGAGCTTCGTGAGTCGCGGATCGGGACCGAAGAAGTGCTGGCGAATGTAGTCCCCGCCGGAAACGGAATACTTCTGGAACTCGCCATCCACCGTCGAGTTCATCTTTTCGACGAGCGTGCCATCCACGTCGTTCGCCAGCAGGTCGTCCCATTCGCGGCCCCAGACCACCTTGATCACGTTCCAGCCCGAACCGCGGAAGACGGCCTCGAGCTCCTGGATGATCTTGCCGTTGCCGCGAACAGGCCCATCCAGCCGCTGCAGGTTGCAGTTGACGACGAAGGTCAAGTTGTCGAGGCCTTCGCGTGCTGCGACACGGAGTGCACCGAGCGCCTCCGGCTCATCAGTCTCACCATCCCCGAGAAAGGCCCAGACCCGCGACTTGGAAGTGTCGAGCAGCCCACGGTTCTCGAGGTAGCGGTTATAGCGGGCCTGGTAGATGGCGCTGATCGGGCCGATTCCCATCGAGACGGTCGGGAACTCCCAGAAGTCTGGCATGAGCCGCGGATGCGGATACGAGGACAGCCCATCCTGCGGCGGCGCCTCGCGACGAAAATGGTCCAGCTGTTCCTTGCTGACGCGACCCTCGAGGAAGGCCCGCGCGTAAATACCGGGGGCGGCGTGCCCCTGGTAAAAGATCTGATCTCCGCTTCCCTCCCCATCCTTGCCCCGGAAGAAGTGGTTGAAGCCCACCTCGTAGAGCGTCGCTGCGGATGCGTAGGTGGCGAGATGCCCGCCGATGCCGGCGTACTTCGAATTGGCCCGCATGACCATGGCCACGGCGTTCCAGCGGATCAGGCGGCGGATGCGCCGCTCGATGGCCTCATCGCCCGGGAAGAAGGGCTCCTGCTCCGGGCTGATGGTGTTGATGTAGCGGGTGTTGGTCAGTGGAGGCAGACCGACCTGCAACTGCCGGGCTCGCTTGAGGAGCTTGAACAGG
>JBDTQY010000210.1:0-5881 GCA_039931955.1 Chloroflexota bacterium | reverse complement strand
GGGTCGCGGTCGAAGGCCACTTCAACGACGCGCGGGCCGCCACGTGCAGGAGCCAGGGGGGCACTGCGCCGAGCCCAGCTGAAGTCCTTGCCATCTGCAACGCGACCTTCGTGGTCACCGCCATCGACCTCGTACCTGAGCCGTAGTCAGTACGAGGCCCCGGCGCATCAGGATCCGCGGCGCTCCATGGCGGCAATGTGGCGAGCGGCGCGAGCCTGTCAAGACAGCGGCGAACGCACTCGCGTCGTCCGTGGATGCGATGATGCCCTCGATGCGACCCGATGACCTCGACCCAGGGCTGTCCTTTGAAACGCTCGCCGTCCATGCCGGAGCCGAGCCGGATGAGGCGACTGGCGCCGTCGCCCCGCCCATCTACCAGACGAGTACCTACGCCCAGGATGGGGTGAACCAACCCCGCCACGGCTACGACTACGCCCGGACCGTGAACCCGACCCGCGACCGACTCCAACGAGCGGTCGCGTTGCTCGAAGGAGGCGGGGAGGGGATCGCCTTCGCCTCGGGCTCTGCAGCAACCGCGGCCATCGCCGAATTGGCCCCTGCGGGGTCGGAGATCGTGGTCGGAGACGACGTCTACGGCGGCACGTACCGCTACCTCGAGCAGGTGCGCCGCGGGGCGGGGGTCGATGCCCGCTACGCGGATCTGGCTGGCAACCCGGAGGCACTCTGGGAGGCGATGTCGGAGCGAACGCGACTCGTCTGGTTCGAGACGCCGACCAATCCGCTGCTCAAGGTGATCGATATCGCCGCCGCGGCCCGGGCGATCAAAGAGCGCTTTGGGGATGCGCCGGATCGGCCCCTGCTCATCGTGGATAACACCTTCGCCTCGCCCGCCCTCCAGCGCCCCCTCGAGCACGGGGCGGACATCGTGTTTCACTCGGCCACGAAGTATCTGGCGGGTCACAGCGACACGGTCCTCGGCATCGCCGTCACGCGGGACCAGGCGCTGGCGGAACGGCTCCGCTTCCTGCAGAACGCGATGGGCGGTGTTCCGGGCCCCTTCGACTGCTTCCTGGCTCTTCGCGGGCTTCGGACGCTTCATCTCCGTACGGAGCGCCACGTTGCGAACGCCAGCGCGGTGGCCAACTTTCTGGCGTCTCGTGACGATGTCGCGTGGGTTGCCTATCCGGGGCTGGTCACCGGCCCACATGCGCATCCACAGGCGGCCGCGACTCAGCGCCAGATGGCCGGTGGTGGCGGGATGGTTTCCTTCCGGCCCTCCGCGGGAGGCCGCCACCGCCGGACTGCGATGGAGCGCGCGGTGGCCATTGCCGAGGGGACGCGAATCTTCACCCTCGCCGAATCACTCGGGGGAGTTGAATCACTCGTCGAGATCCCGGCCCGGATGACGCACATGAGCGTCGCCGACTCGCCGCTGGCCGTTCCCGATGACCTGGTCCGGCTGTCAGTCGGGATCGAGGCTGCGAGCGACCTGATCGCGGATCTTGGGCAGGCCCTGGACGAGGCCTGACCGGCCCGAGGTGACGTGGCCGCCTCGCTTCCGTCTCGCCCACTCGAGCCTGATCGCAACCTTGTCGCAACCCGAGCAACTCCCAGGTGGTACGATCAGGCCCACTTGTAAGCGACTGCGGAAGCCGACTCTGGCGGGCTCAATCCCGCTTCACGCGCGGCCGGTCGATTCGAAGCCCTGACGGTTCGGCGCGCCAGCCAGCCGTCTGCGCCGAGGAGACCGCTGATCATGACTACCGCCGTTGCCACCGGGATCCCTCGAAGCATCGCCCGCCCGGGCAGGACCAATCTGTCCACCGCAGAGCTGTACGAACTGGCCCTGCGCGAGGGAGAGGGTTTGCTTGCCGCCGACGGGCCGCTCGTCGTCCGGACCGGGAAGCACACTGGTCGATCCCCGAAGGACAAGTTCGTCGTGGTCGAGCCGTCGTCCGAGTCGAAGGTCTGGTGGGGCGACGTCAACCACCCCATCTCCGAAGCGCACTACGACCGCCTGCGCGAGCGCCTCATGACGTACGTGCGTGAGCGTGACCTCTACAGTCAGGATCTCTTCATCGGGGCGCACCCTGCCCATCGGCGATCGCTGCGGGTCTACACGGAAACGGCCTGGGCCAGCATCTTCGCTCGCAACCTGTTCCGACGACCGACGCAGGACCAGTTGTCGAGCTTCGCCCCCAACTTCACGATCATCGACGTGCCGTCGTTCCAGGCCGATCCGGCCACCGAGGGCACCCGAACCGGGACCGCTATCCTCGTCCACCTTCAGCGGATGGAGATCATCATCGTCGGGACGATGTACGCCGGAGAGATCAAGAAGTCGGCCTTCACGGTCATGAACTACCTGATGCCCGACGAGGGTGTGCTGCCGATGCATTCGTCCATCAATGTCGGTGCGGAGGGCGACGTGGCCGTCTTCTTCGGCCTCTCCGGGACCGGCAAGACGACGCTGTCCGCGGATCCGCTCCGGAGCCTGATCGGCGATGACGAGCACGGCTGGGGTAGTGACTACACCTTCAATTTCGAGGGTGGCTGCTACGCCAAGACAATCCGCCTGTCACCGATGTACGAGCCGGACATCTTCGCCGCCACCAAGCGCTTCGGGACGATCCTCGAGAATGTGGACATCGATCCCGTCACGCGGGATCTGAAACTCGAGAGCGAGAAGTTCACCGAGAACACCAGAGGCGCCTACCCGCTCCATTTCATCGGTAACGCGGATCCGACCGGGGTTGCCGGTAAGCCAAAGGCGGTCATCTTTCTGACAGCAGATGCCTTTGGCGTCCTGCCGCCGATCGCCCGGCTGACACGCGAGCAGGCGGCCTATCACTTCATCTCGGGCTACACGGCCAAGCTCGCGGGCACCGAGATCGGGGTCAAGGAGCCGACCGCGACCTTCTCGGCTGGTTTCGGGGCGCCGTTCCTGCCGCGCCATCCGGGTGTCTACGCCCACATGCTCGTGGATCGGCTTGAGGAGCACGAAGTACCGGTCTGGCTCGTCAACACCGGCTGGACTGGCGGGCCTTACGGTGTCGGCCAGCGTATGAACATCGGGCACACCCGGAATATGGTGCGGGCGGCTCTGAGCGGCGCGCTCGCCGACGTTCCAACGGTCGAGGACCCGATCTTTCGAATTGCGGTGCCGGTCGAAGTACCGGGTGTTCCAACGGCGGTTCTCACGCCGCGGGGAACCTGGGCTGATCCCGATGCATACGATGTCGCCGCACGACGTATCGCCGCGATGTTCCACCAGAACTTCGAGAAATATGCGGACGGGGTCAGTGAGGCGGTTCGAGCGTCGGGCCCGATCGTCGTCGACCAGAGCTGATCCGCGCCGATCAACTGCTCCGGCGTTGGCCCATGACCTGGAGCAGGCCGGCAACGGCGATTGAAACGAGCCCGATGACTACGAACTCGATCGCCGGGGCAGCGAGGCCCAGGACGGTCGAGAGGACTCCGAGCCCGGTAAGGGCGACGACGGGCAGGCTGGGTGACATGTGGTTCGCTCCTCGCGCGGCAGGATGAATAGCAATAGGTGATGACGATATGAGCCGAAGAAAAGTTTCTGTGATCGGGGCTGGCAATGTTGGGGCCACAACGGCCCAGCGGATTGCTGAAGCCGGTCTGGCCGACGTGGTTCTCGTGGACATCGTCGAGGGCCTCCCCCAAGGCAAGGCCCTCGACCTCGCCGAGGCGGCGCCCGTGATGGGCCACGACGCGCGAATCGTAGGCACGAACGACTACGCCGACACGGCCGGTTCGGACATCGTTGTGGTCACGTCAGGCCTCGCTCGCCAGCCCGGCATGAGCAGGGACGACTTGCTGGCCAAGAACGCCGGGATCGTCCGATCCGTCGTCCAGGCCGCCGTCGCTCATTCACCGGGCGCGATCCTGATCATCGTGACGAACCCGCTGGACGCCATGTGCCACGTGGCCATGGAGGCATCCGGCTTTCCGCGCGAGCGCGTGATCGGCATGGCCGGGGTCCTCGATTCGGCCCGGTTCCGTACCTTCATCGCCATGGAGCTGGGCGTGTCCGTCACTGACACGCACGCGTTCGTGCTCGGCGGCCACGGTGACACGATGGTTCCGTTGCCGCGCTACTCGACCGTGGCCGGCATTCCGATCACGGAGCTGATGAGCGCCGAGCGAGTCCAGGCGCTGGTGGACCGGACGGCCAACGGCGGGGCCGAGATCGTGGCCCTCCTGAAGGCCGGCTCGGCGTATTACGCTCCGGCGGCCTCGACCTTCGAAATGGTGGACTCGATCCTCCTCGACCGGAAGCGCGTGCTTCCCTGCGCCGTTCAGTTGGCCGGTGAGTACGGGGTGGACGGGCTCTTCGTCGGTGTCCCCGTCGTTCTCGGCGCGACCGGAATGGAGCGCATCATCGAGATCAGCCTGACTGAGACTGAGGCGGCCGCATTCCAGCGCTCCGCTGCCGCCGTACAGGAGCTCGTCGACAAGCTGCACGCCTGAGGCGACGGCAATCAGCCGCCCGATCGGTTGAGAAATGTGGTGCCGCGGGGCACCGCCAGCGGCGGATCCCGCGCGACGCGCGGCCCCGTCGCCTGTACGATCGAGGACCCCGTCCCCGATGTGCCTTCGCCGCCTCTCCCGATGCGGGCGATGTCGCACGATCACGGGTCGTCAGGACAAGGCCGGCCGCTATCGAGCCGGCAATATCAGGAGGAAACTCGCGGTGCTGAAACGACTCCGACTTCTCGTGGCCACGACCGCCACGATGGTGGCGTTGACCGGCGTTCTCGCTGGGCCCGTCGCGGCGGTCACCGATGGCGCCCTCGATGGTGGCGACCATCCCTTCGTCGGTCTGATGCTGGCCCAGGACTCCAATGGCAACCCGCTCTGGCGGTGCAGCGGCACGCTGGTCAATGAGACCCTCTTCGTGACCGCCGGCCATTGCACGGAGGCGCCTGCCGCAAAGGCGGTCCTCTACTTCGAGACCGGACCCATCGTGACTGATACGCACTACCTGTCGGTGGCCAGCGGCGGGACCGGCTGTGCGAACGCTGATGTGACCGGGTACCCGTGCCGTGGCGGGGCGACCGGGTCTGTCTATACGCACCCTCAGTACGACCCCGACGCGTTCTTCCTCTTCGACCTCGGCGTCGTAGTGGCCGACAGCCCGATTGCGATGGCGGAGTACGGCCAGCTTCCGACGCTCAACCAGCTCGACTCGCTGAAGCCGCGCCGCTCAACGACCTTTACGTCGGTCGGGTACGGGCTCCAGAAGTCCTTCCCTGATGCCGCGGGTTGGAAGGATGAGGCGATCAAGGTGCGGATGGTCGCGCACCCGCATCTCCTCCAGATCAACACCGGCTTCACGGGAGACGCCTCGCTGCTCCTGTCGAACAATGCCAACACGGGCGGCACCTGCTTTGGTGACTCGGGCGGCCCGAACTTCGTGGGCACCTCGAACGTTATGGCCGGCGTCACCTCGTTCGGCCTGAACCCGACCTGCGGTGGCACGGGTGGCGTCTACAGAATCGATCGATCGGACGACCTGGACTGGCTCGCCACGTTCCAGGACTGACCGCCTCACGCGCACGATTTGGCGAGACCCCTGGCGCAGCCGGGGGTCTCGTGATTCACGGCCTGGCCGCCCGATACACTCCCGTCGTGAGCACCATGGCCCCAATCGAAGCCTCGAGCCCTGCCTGATGCCCGCCGTCATCACGTTGGACTTCGACCCGCTCGCGTATATCGGTGATACCAGCGTCAGGCTCCAGACGGTCGTTCTTGCGATCGCGATCTTCCTGGCTCTGCTTCTGGTCGCACGGGTCGCACGCCGCACACCAGTTGAGGGACCCTACGTTCCGTCGCTGACGCTACTGCCCGCGGAACTCCCGTTCCTCCTCCTGGGCGTCATTCCCGGCGCGGT
>JBDTQY010000209.1:0-5327 GCA_039931955.1 Chloroflexota bacterium | reverse complement strand
CTTCGGCACGAGCCAGCGGACTGCCGAGCATGACCACGTCCGCGCCGGCGGCGATGGCCTTGGCGACCTCGCCGCCTCGCCGCATGCCCCCGTCTGCAACGACCGGCACCCACCGTCCGGTCTGTTCGTAGTAGGCATCCCGTGCGCCGGCGACGTCGGCGATGGCGGTGACCTGCGGGATCCCGATCCCGAGGACCTCGCGAGTGGTGCAGGCGGCTCCGGGCCCGACGCCCACGAAGATCGCGGCCGCCCCCTGCTCCATCAATTGGAATGCGGCCGTGGCGTTGGTCGTGTTGCCCACGGCAACCGGAATCGGCATGAACCGGATGAACTCGTCCAGGGACAGAGGTTCGTAGCCGCTGGCGAGATGACGGGCCGACGAGACCTGCGACTGGACCAGGAACAGGTCGGCGCCGTGCTCGGCGCAGAACGGGCCCCACTTGCGGGCAGCACCGGGGGTGGCGGCGACCGCAGCCTTCGACCCGGAGGCGTGGATCTCGTCGAGCCGGCGCACGACCAGCTCGTCGCGGATCGGGGCCGCGTAGGCGTCCGACAGGACCTGCTGGACCGCGTCGTCCGGCGCAGTTGCGATGCGCTCCAGGATCTCCGATGGATCGTCGTAGCGGGTCTGAACACCCTCAAGGTTGAGGACCGCGAGACCGCCGAGTCTTGCCAGGGCGCCGGCGAACGCAGGGTCAACCACGGCGTCCATGGCCGATGCCAGGACCGGAATGGAAAGATCGAGTCCGCAGAACGTCTGGGCCAGCTCCACGTCGTTCGGCTCGACCGTGCTCGTTCCCGGGGCGAGGGACACATCCTCGAACCCGTAGGTCGGTCGGAGCGAGTCCAACTTCGAGCGGAACGTTCGCAGCCGCGTGGATCCCGGAGCGCTTTCCTGGTCGATCAACGGGCCTCCTCCTCGCGTGCGTGCCGTCCGCGAAGTCTACCAGCGGGTGCTCACCGGAGGCGAAAGGTGGGCTCCCGGTCCGGATGCGCCGCGAGCCAGGTCACGAAGTCGATCCCACGCTCATAGGCCGGCCACGTCACGAGGGCCCGCGCGTCCGCGGGCGAGAGCCAGCGGGCATCGTCATGCTCGTCGGACAGTCGGACCTCGGCGCCCGGTCGAACCCGGGCGGCGAAGGCAACCTCGACCAGGAGGGCATCAAGGCGGGCTTCGTGAAACGTGTTGACGATATCTGTCTCAAGCAGGTTCTCGAGATCGTCAGAAGTGAGCCCGGTCTCCTCGAGGACCTCGCGCAGCGCCGCATCCACGATCCGTTCGCCTGACTCGATCTTGCCCGTGACGCACTGCCAAAGGCCGGGATAAGCGTGCCCGGGCGCGCGACGGATCAGGAGAAGCTCCAGGGCGCCGCCCGGCTGGACCCGAAACAGCCAGCATGCTGCGATATCCGGGCGCAGCGTCAACCGGCGTCGCTCTCGATGGCGTCGTTGGTGGCCTCGTTGGCGGCCGCCTCGGCGCCGTCCTGCCCGGTGCGCTCCGACCCGGCGCCCTCCGACCCGGCGTCGTTCGCGGGACCAGCTAGGCCGCTGCCGAACTGCGCCGCAATGCCGTGCAGTTGCTCGAGATGCATCAGGTCGTGAACGCCGGCGAACAGAAGCCACTCGCCACATCGGAGGCGGCCGACCCACGGGTGTTCCAGCGGGCACGGATCCTGCTCATGACCGGCGATGGCTCGACTGGCCCGCTCCACGATCCGCTGGCTCGCGGTGATGCGCCGGACGAGGGCGTCGCGACCAACGGCGCGCTCGCCGGGAACGCCGGGGACCACGGATGGGGCATCGGCCGGGAACTTGCCCGCGGCGGCCAGGGCGCCGGCCATTGCGAGTCCGGCCCGCGCGTCGGCATCGTGTCCGATTGCCTCGGCAACGGTCCAGTCGCCCTCTCCGCCAGGTGCCGAGAATGCCGCCTCCGGTAGGGATGCTGTGATGGCTTGCAGGGCCGCCGCGATGGCTGCCAGTTGGCTCACGACCCGTCCGGCGCTGTCAGCTCCGGCCCGGTGGCGCACCTCGCGTCGCAGGGAGATGAACTTGCCGGCATCAAGGCGGCGGAACGCCGCCACCACGTCCGGGGCGTCAGGCTCGAGCGCGTCCAACCACATGCGCGGGGAGACGGCTACAGCCGCTCGAAACGCTCGACTGGGAGCACGAACACGGTCGCCCCGCCGACCTCGACTTCGAGCGGATAGGGCATGAAGAACTCGCCAGGCTCCATGATCGGTGGCATCGGGTTGACGACCTGCGTCCGCGAGGTGCAGTTGTCGCGGATGATCTCCAGCACCGCATCTACGCGGTCTTCGTCCACCCCGACGATGACGCTCGAGTTCGACTGTTTGAGGAAACCTCCGGACGACTGGAGGCGAGTGGCCCGATACTCGGCCTCGAGCAGAGCGTCAACCAGGGCACCCGCGTCCTCGTTGTGAACGATCGCGACGATCAACTTCATGCGCCGAGTATAGGCAGGGCCGCCAGCCCGCGAACAAGGTGACGCACCTGGGTGCGTTGAAGCCACCACGGTCCGGTGTACGATGCAGGCCCGCCTCCCGTTTGGGCACAACCGCCATCGTTTCACCCAGCGGGTCGATTTCTATCGCAGGGAGCCTTTCGTGACCGACCGAGACAGGCCCACCAACCCGCCGAACGCGATCCTCGTTGGCGCGATCGCCACGGCGGCCCGAGGGGCCGACCCGCAGCTCGCCCTCGAGAGCCTCATCGCGACGGCCGTGGAGGCGGTCGGCGCGGATCGCGGTGCCGTGGTCCTATGGGACGGCGAGCGTGAGGCCTTGGCCGTGGCTGCGGCGGCTGGCTATTCAACGGTAGAGGCGGCGGCCTTCGAGGCCGTCGTTGCGGCGAACGCCGACCATCCGGTCGCGAGGACGGCGCACGGACAGACCGGCGTCCTTGGCGAGGAGACGACCGGCGACGACGCTTCGACGGTGGCCATTGCCACGTGGCCGCTCCGAGTGACCACGGATGGCGTGGAAGAGCCACTCGGCGCGCTGTCCGTCTCGCGGCCCGCGCCGTGGTCGGTCGGCGGAGACGACGCTTCCATGCTGGCGGCCTGTGCAGATCTCATCGCCATGGTGGTCGATCGGGCGCGCCTGACCTCCGCTGCGAACGAGCAGGCGGATTGGCAGGAGCGCATGGCCCACACGGACGCGCTGACTGGCCTGGCGAACTCCCGGACGCTGGCGCGCGTGCTTGAACTCGAGATCGCGCGGGCCGGGCGACAGGGAACGGACCTCTCCGTCGCCCTCTTCGATGTTGACGGCCTGGCAGGGACCAACGCGTCTCATGGCACGGCGGCCGGTGACGACACCCTTCGCGAACTTGCCTCCACGCTCGCCGAGTCGATCAGGCTCGTGGACACCGTCGCCCGCTGGGGCGGCGATGAGTTCATCGTCGTTGCGCCGGGTTCGGCCGGGATGACCGTGGCGCAGCGGGTCCTCAACTCCCTTGCCGCACGTGCGTCTGGCGGGGGTCGGGCGATCTCCGTCTCGGTTGGCATCGCCAGGTTCCCGAAGGACGGCGCGTCATCAGATGAACTCGTGGAAGCGGCCGCTTTGGCCCTTCGAAGCGCCAAAGCCAAGGGGCCTGGCGCTGTGGCCGCAGCGGAAGCGAGCTAGCCCCGCCGGACTCCGGGTCCGAGCATCGACCCTCGCCGACCGGCCGGCTGCGTCACGCCGCCGGCTGCGTCACGCCGCTGGCTCCGTCAGGCCGCCGGCTCGTCAGGTGGTCGGCTCGATGAGGTGGTCGGCTCGATGAGGTCCAGCGCGCTGGCCAGGACCGACGAGAAGACCGCCTCCTCCGCCCGATCCGCGTCGACGATCCGCCATCGGCGCGGGTCCTGCGCAGCCAGCTCCAGGAATCCGGCGCGAACGCGGAGGTGGAAATCGAGGTCAAACTGCGCCTCGAAGCGGGTGTGGTTCTCCGGATCCTTGCGCTGGAGCCCCGACTCGGCCGGCAGGTCGAGGAGGATCGTCCGATCTGGTTCCAGGCCACCCGTTGCGATGTCGATGATGCGGCGCAGGACGGCGAGGTCCACGCCGCCCCCGTAGCCCTGGTAGGCCATCGTTGAATCCGCGTAACGCGCAGAAATGACGACCCGTCCTTGTGCCAGGGCGGGGCGAATGACGACCGCCACGTGCTGGGCCCGGGATGCGTTGAACAACAGGGCATCTGCGATCGGGTCGATCGGTTCATCTCCATTGGACATCAGCAGGTCGTAGAGACGATCACCAAGTGGGGTGCCGCCCGGCTCACGGGTAAGCAGGACGTCGTGCCCTCGCGCCATCAGGGCATCTGCGAGACGCCGGGCCTGGAGCGTCTTACCCGCGCCATCGGGCCCCTCAATCGAGATGAAATGGCCGGTCGGCCCGCCTGCAGAAGTCACCCAGCGAGTGTAGTCGAGCGGCTTCACGACGCCGACGCTCCGGGCGGCCCGGCGGCACCCGACGCGTCTGAGACGCCCGATGCCCCGGGCGAGATCGCGCGTACGACCCCGTTCGCCCGTGCTAGGCTCGCCACCCGATATGCGAGACCTCACCGAGCGCGCCCTCGACACCGCCTCCCAATTGGGCGCCAGCTATGCGGATATGCGGATCGTCCGCCGGCTCGACGAGTCGATCGCTATCAAGTCCGGGCGAGTCGAGGGCGTGGCGACCGGCGAAACCGAGGGCTTCGGCGTTCGCGTCCTGGTCGATGGCGCCTGGGGCTTCGCGTCCTCGCACCACCTGGGCATGGACGAGGCAGATCGCGTCGCGGCGCACGCCGTCCGCATTGCCAAGGCATCGGCGACGGCGCTCCGAACGCGGGTCGAGCTGGACCAACGACCAGCCGCCCACGGCAACTTCGAAACGCCCGTCGAGGAAGACCCCTTCGCCATCCCGCTCGAGCGCAAGATCGGCGACCTGCTGACGGCGGATCGAACTGCCGGCGCCATCAAGGGCGTGACCTTCACTGAATCCAGCTATGGGGCCCAGCGAGAGGAGAAGACCTTCGCTGCGACCGACGGGAGCTATACGGAGCAGCGGATCACCCACGTCGGAGGTGCCGTCGAGGCGAACGCGATCGAGGGTGACGAGCACCAGCGTCGGAGCTACCCGGATTCGGGTGGCGGATGGCGCGCGGCTGGTTACGAGTACATCCGCAGCCTCGATCTCGCCGGCCATGCAGAGCGATACGCCGAGGAGTCGGTGGCCCTCCTGACCGCCCCTCAGTTCCCATCTGGGCGGGGGACGATCGTCCTCGACCCGAGCCAGCTCTATCTGCAGGTCCACGATAGCTGCGGCCATCCGACCGAGCTCGAT
>JBDTQY010000208.1:0-1703 GCA_039931955.1 Chloroflexota bacterium | reverse complement strand
GATCCAGTCGGCTTCGCGCAACGTGTCGAGCCGCTCCCCGGTGACCTCACCGATGATCCGGATGGCCAGGCCGGGGCCGGGAAAGGGCTGGCGCAGGACCATCGCCTCGGGTAGTCCCATCTCCATGCCGACGCGGCGGACCTCATCCTTGAACAGGTAGCGCAGCGGCTCGATGAGCTGGAAGCGGAGGTCCGCGGGCAGTCCGCCGACGTTATGGTGCGTCTTGATCTTCTGGGCGGCCTTCGATTCGGACGTCGCGGATTCGATCACGTCCGGGTAGAGCGTGCCCTGGGTCAGGAAGTCGATCCGGCCCAGCTTGGCCGCTTCCTCCTCGAAGACCCGGATGAACTCGTCGCCGATGATCTTGCGCTTCTGCTCAGGGTCTTCCACCCCCGCGAGGCGGGCGATGAACCGCTCACGAGCATCGACCATGACGAGGTTCATCCCGAGATCGCGCTCGAAGGTGACCCGGAGCAGCTCCGACTCTTTCTTGCGCATCAGACCGTGATCCACGTAGATGCACGTCAGCCGGTCGCCGACGGCACGGTGCACGAGGGCTGCGGCGACGGCTGAGTCCACGCCGCCCGACAGGGCGCAGATGACCAGCCCGTCGGACCCGGTCGCGCGGGCATGGGCATCGACCCGCTCGCGGATGTCGACCACTGTCGTATCGATGAAGTTGCCGGCCGTCCAGGTCGGCGAGACGCCGGCGATGTTGACGACGAAGTTGCGCAGGAGGTCCTTGCCGCGCGGGGTGTGGACCACCTCCGGGTGGAACTGGATCCCGTACAGGTTGCGCGAGGCATCCACGAGGCCGGCGTACGGCGTCGAATCGGTCTGGGCGGTCGGGCTGAAGCCGGCCGGCAGCCGCGAGATGGAGTCCGCGTGGCTCATCCAGACGGGCTGCTCACGGTCAAGGCCCGCGAACAGGGGATCGTCCGCGGTGATGCTGACGTTGGCCGGGCCGTATTCGCGGTGATCGAACGGGATGACGTCGCCACCGAGTTCGTGCGCCATCAGCTGGGCGCCGTAGCAGATGCCCAGGACGGGGACCTTGCCGGACCAGATCGCCGGATCCGCGCGGGGCGCGCCCGGGTCATACACGGAATGCGGGCTGCCGGACAGGATGATGGCGCGCGTCCCGCGGCGCTCGAGCTCGGCCATCGGCGTGTCGTGAGGAAGCAGTTCGCTGTAGACGTCCAGCTCACGGACGCGCCGCGCGATGAGCTGGGCGAACTGGCTACCGAAGTCTACCCGGGGCGCGGTGGCCGCGGTGGAGGTCGCGTTTCTCCCGCGGTCGTTCGATCACGGCCGATCGCGGCCGGGCCGGCTGGGCCGACACTACCCGCGGTTGCGCATCGCCTCGGCGGCCATCGCCATGTAGGCCTCGAGTTCGCCGGCGACGTCGTTTGGCGGGACCAGTTCGGCGATCGCCGACCGCATGTGGACCAGCCAGCGATCCCGCTCGAGCGGGCCGATCGCGAACGGCGCGTGGCGCATCCGGAGACGTGGGTGACCGCGCTCGTCGTCATATGTCCGCGGCCCGCCCCAATACTGGATGAGAAACAAGGTCAGGCGATGCCGGGCGCCAGCCAGGTCCGCTTCCGGATAGAGCGGACGCAGCGCCGGGTCCCTCGCCACTCTTTCGTAGAAACGCCCCACGAGCGACTCGAAGAACGCGGATCCTCCAGCCCGCTCATAGA
>JBDTQY010000207.1:0-10790 GCA_039931955.1 Chloroflexota bacterium | reverse complement strand
CAGAACCGAGGGGAGTGCAACCTCCCAGCCGGAGATACGCACGCTGGGCGTTCAATGGGCGGTGTGTCACGAGCTTGCCGATGCCCGGTGATGGGCCTTCGCCACTCCAATGGGCGTTCGCCCCACTGCAACGGGCCTTCGCCCCATTGCAACGGGCCGGTCAGGGCGCCTGGCAGACCCCGCGCTACGCGTCGCCCGCCAGGATCAGCAGCTCCCGGCTCGCGTCGACCTGGACGAGCGGGACGCCGAGCACCTCGGACAGCGCGGCCAGCACTTCGTCGAGACGGCCAACGCCTCGCTCGGGATCGAACCTGACGTGGACACGCATCATGATCGTCGTCGCGCCCGGCGCATCGTCCCCGACCTGGATGTCGGCGAGGAGCGGGCGCAGGTCGTATGAAACGCTACGACCGCTCTTGTCCCTGGTCCTCGGCAGCGACGCAGCCCCCAGCAACTGCCTGGCGGCCGTCGCGAACGCCTCGCGCTCGAGCGGAACCCCACCGGCGCCGACCGCGACCCGGTAGACGGCTCCGATGACTTGCCCGGAGAGCGCCGGGGCGCCCATCCAGATGTCGTGGAGGTTGACGAGCACGTGGCCGCTGGGCAGGTTGAGCTGGAGTCGCGACCGGACGTCGGCCACCGGGAGCACCTTGATCAGGTGGAAGTCCACCAGCTCTCGATCGGCGGCCATGCCAACAGCCAGTGGGGCGGCAAACGTCAGGCGCGGACGGGGAACAGGCAGGTCCAGGCCTGCCAGGGGCAGCCCGCTCGCGATGAAGGCCGTCGCCCAGGCTTCGGCCCCCTCGCGTTGCGGAAGGGCCGGAGCACCGGCATCGCGCCGGTAGGTGAGCCGCCAGCGCTGGAGCGGCTCGGCTGGAGTTGACGCTGGGACGAGTGGGTCCATGGCTCTGCTAGTCTGCCGGAACGATGGCCATGACCGTCCGCCGGCTCCCGGCGATGTCCCCGCGAGTTGCGCTCCTGATGGTCGCCGTCGCCATCCTCGCGATCGCCCTGTACGCCGGGCGTGACGCACTCGGCCCCTTCGTCGTCGGCCTCATGGTCGTCTACCTGCTGACCCCGCCCATCGAATTCCTGGTCCGTCTCAAGGTGCCCAGGATCATCGCGATCGTCGCCGTCTATGCGGCGACGGTGGCCCTCGTGATCGAGGGCCTCAATGTCATGCTCCAGCCCCTGGTGGACCAGGTGCGTCAGTTCGCGGCCGATCTGCCCGGCCTGATCACGAAGCTCCAGGAGCAGGCCGTCCAGTTCGGGGCCGTGTACCGCGGCCTGGAGATCCCGCCGGCCATCCGCCAGGCGGTGGATGACTGGCTGGCGAAGGTCGCGACGGGCGACATCGGCGTGGACCCGACGGTCCTCCTTCCGGTCCTCCAAGCAACGACGGCGATGCTGGCGGCGTTGCTCACCTTCCTGATCGTCCCGGTCTGGTCCTTCTTTGTCCTCAAGGACCGGCCGCGCCTGAAGCGGGCCTTCCAATCGGTCATACCGCTCGAGTGGCTCCCCGATGTCCAGTCGGTCGTGGCGATCGTGGCGCGGGTCTTTGGCTCCTGGGTACGTGGACAGGTCCTGCTCGGGCTGACCGTAGGCATCGCAACCTTTCTCGGGCTGCTCTTTCTCGGCGAGGCGGTCGACCCGATCTTCACCCGGTTCGCAGTTCTCCTGGCCGTGATCGCCGGGGTATTGGAGCTGCTCCCGATCATCGGTCCGATCATCGCGGCGATCCCCGCGCTGCTTCTTGCCGCCACCGGCGGCGGCGAGGCCGTGGGAGCGGCATTCCTGCTCTACTTCGGCGTCCAGCAGCTGGAGAATAATCTCCTCGTACCGAAGATCCAGGGGGACGCCACCAACCTCCACCCCAGTGTCGTGATGCTGGCATTGGTCATGGGCGGGGCGATCGGGGGCCTGCTCGGTGCGATTCTCGCCCTCCCGATCACCGCCGCGGCCCGCGACGTGTACCTCCACCTGTTCGAACGGCTGAGTCAGCCGGTGAGCACCGGCCAGGAACCAGTTGGCGGCTCTGACGAGCTGCTGCCGGACGCGATGGTGACCGGCGATGCTTCGAGCGGAGACCTCAGCCGATCTTCCGGTACCGATGCCGCGTCGCCCACCGCAAGGCCTGTGTCTGACGAGGGGCCGTCATCGGAATCCTGATCGAAGGCGTCAGTTCAGGTAGCGGATCCAGACGTAGGCAGTGGCGATCACGAGCGACTCGAAGACCACCAGCGCCCCATATGGCAGGAAGGCACGGAAGCTGATCTTCTGCCCGGCCTGACTGGCGAGATTGGCAACGACCACGTTGGCCGATGCTCCGATGATCGTGGCGTTGCCGCCAAGGCAGGCCCCCAGGGCCAACGCCCACCAGAGCGGCTCGATCGCCAGGCCGGCACGCCCGAGATCCTGGACGACGGGGATCATTGTTGCCGTGTAGGGGATGTTGTCCACGATGCCCGAGGCGATCCCACTCAGCCACAGAAGCCCGATTGTCGTCACCGTCTCGTCCCCACCGGTCAGGGCGAAGAGGGCGTCGGCCATCTCCTGGATGATCCCTACGTGGACCACGCCCTCGACGAGGATGAAGAGACCCACGAAGAAGAAGAGCGTCGGCCACTCGACTTCGTGGAACACGGATTCGGGATCCATCCGCGCCACGAGCATGAGGATGGTGGCTCCGAGCAGGGCGATTGTCGCGGGCTCATAGCCGAGGGGGCCGTGCAGGAGGAAGCCGACGAGCGTGATCCCGATGACCAGGAGGCTCCGACGGAGAAGCGCCGGGTCCGAGATGAGATCCGTCTCGTCCAGGCCGAGTGCGGCCTCGCGCGCCTCGGGGGTCACCGTCAACGACCTGGCGAAGAGCACCCGGAGCGTGATCATGAAGACAACGAAGATGATCAGGGCGATGGGGCCCATGTTGGTGAGGAAATCGACGAAGTCCAGGCCTGAGGCGGACCCGATGAGGATGTTGGGCGGATCCCCGATCAGGGTCGCCGTGCCCCCGATGTTCGATGCCAGGATCTCCGCGACCAGGAACGGGATCGGCGCCACGCCGAGGATCGAGGCGATCGATAGCGTGACCGGAGCAATCAGGACGACCGTCGTGACGTTGTCCAACAGTGCGGACAGGACGGCCGTCACGATGCTGAGCACGATCATCAGGCGAAACGGATGGCCGCCGGCAACCTTGATCGACCGGATGGCGATTAACTGGAAGAAACCCGTTCGCCGCAGGATCCCGGCCAGGACCATCATCCCGGCCAGCAGGAAGATGACGTTGAAATCGACGGCGGCGAATCCCTCGTGCTGGTCGATGACATCGAAGATGATCATTGCCAGCCCGCCGAGCAGGGCCGCGATCGTCTTGTTCATCCGATCGGTCGCGATGAGGCCGTACGTGACCAGGAAGATGACGGCCGCGATCGTCACCGGACCTGGCATCAGGACTGCGCCTCGGGTTCTTGTTCGGAGGCACGGACGTAGACCAGGGCGAGTTCCAGAAGGTCCAGATAGCCGATTGGTCGGCCGTCCTCGTCGACGATGTACACACCACCCAATTTCCGGCGGTGCATCAACCGGAAGGCATCGCCGATTGTATCGGCCATGACGACCGTCGCCGGCGGCAGCATGATGTCGCTGGCCACCCGGACCTCCATGCTCTGGCTGAACTCCGTCGCCGTGGCGGCATCGGCCACGTCGATCAGGAGCGCCTCCGGGACCGCCTTCGCGACGATGCTCTCGGCAACGCGCGTTACGGGAGTCACTCCCGCCAGGCGACCGTTCTCGTCGACGACACCGATCAGTCGGGTCGCGGACTGACGAGCAGATCGGCGGACGACTTCACGAAGGTCCGCGTCAAGTGCTACCAGGAGGGGCCCGATGTCAAGCAGAGCCTCGCAGGCAGCGACGGTTGTCTCACGTGCCAGGCGCGGTCGATCCACCATGAGCTCGCCTCCGTGGAGTGATGAAGAAGGGCGTTTGGGACCGAATCCCAAGGCTCCGAGTCTAGTCGATCACCTGTGTGGTTCGGTCCACGTGCTCGGTCAGATCGATTTCAGGCTCATGCCTACCACTCGGCTCGGTCCTGGCGGATGTTGATGGATTCGAGGATCCCGAGGCCGGCGGCGATGCTGACGAGCGAGGCCCCGCCGTGGGTGATGAACGGCAGCGGGATGCCCGTGATGGGCATGATCCCGATCACCATGCCGATGTTCACGAACAATTGGAACAGCAACATCGATCCGAGGCCCACCGCGAACATCGTCCCGAACGGGTCTCGCGAGCGCCATCCTCCGGCCAACACGCGCCAGATGAGGGCGACGAACAGACCGATCACCACCATCGCCCCGATGAACCCGAGTTCCTCGGCAAGGATGGCAAACACGAAGTCGGTCGTCTGGACCGGCAGGAAATCGAGTTGATTCTGGGTGCTGTTGGTGAGTCCCTTTCCGAACCAGCCCCCGGACCCGACCGCGATCTGCGACTGATACAGCTGATAACCGGCGCCACGAATGTCGGACAACGGATCCAGGAACGACGTCAGGCGCTCCTTCTGATAGTCGCGAAGGACGTACGTCCAGACGAACGGCAGGGCGGCAACCACGCCGAGGGCCATGGCCATGAGCCAGCGGAGGCTGGCGCCGCTCAGGAAGAGCATCCCGACGAGCATCGCCCCGAAGACCAGGGAGGTGCCGAGGTCCGGCTGGAGGAGCACCAGGACGAGTGGGGGCCCAACGAGGGCACACGCCCCCAGGATGCTGAACAGCGAAGCCATTCGTCCGGCTCGGGCCGCCATGTAGTTAGCCAGAATCACGATCATCAGGATCTTGGCCAGCTCCGAGAACTGGAATTGCAGGCCGAGGAAGCTGATCCAGCGGGACGAACCGCCAACCCCCGTACCGAGCGCGAGGGTCGTCAGGAGGAGCCCGATCTGGAGGGCGTACAGGGGCCATGCGAAGGTCTTGAGCCATCGATAGTCGAAGGCCGTCGCGATGATGAAGACGATCAGCGCGATGGAGGTCCACAGGAGACCCCGCAGGAAGACCGAACCCGTAACCAGCGCGCCATCGCCACTTGCCACTGAGTTGCTATAGGCCATGGCCAGCCCGAACCCGGTCAGCAGGACCGCGTAGGTGATGAGTTGCAGGTCGAACGCTCGCCAGATCGTGCCGATGGAGCGCGATCCCCAGTCGGTCGCCCGACCACTTCGAACCTCGAGCGCTCCCACCATCAGCCTCAGTTCGACCGGTAGAAGTTGCCGCGGGCGATGAGGTCGAAGTTCCGGTAGTCCTTCTGGATCCCGTAGTGCAGCTGCAGGTAGTACTTGACGATTTCTGTCGCGACATTGCCCACCGTGCGCGAGTCATAGGCGAACGCCAGGACCACGAGATCGGAGTCCGTTCGAGCGACCGCCTTCATCCCGGTCGGATCGCCGGCCGTCAGGGCCGGATCCTTGGGCACGAACCCGACGAACCACGAGTGGAACGGGAGACGTCCCTGGGCATCGCGGGTGCCGAACTCGGCCGTTCCGGACTTGCCGGCGACGATGATCGGGAGATCCACGAGGTTGTACGTGTGGCGAAGGAGGACCACGTTTCGGGCAGCCTGGCGCATCGTCACCAGGACCGAGGCGGGGACATCGAGCTGTCGGATGACCTTCGGCTCGAACGGCCGCACGATCTGGCCGTTGGAATCCTTGACGTCGTGCACGACCTGGGGCTCGTAGAGCGTCCCACCGTTGACGAGTGCCGCATAGGCATTGATGAGCTGGATTGGCGTCACGACGTCGTAACCCTGGCCAATCCCCGCCTGGTACGTCTCGCCGGGATAGATCGGGGCTCCCAGCGTGTCGATCTTCCATTGGTTGGTGGGTACGGTTCCCTTGACCTCGGCCGGCAGGTCTATCCCCGTCCGTGAACCAAACCCATATTGGTCGGCCCAGTACGCGAGCCGGTCGATCCCCAACAAGCCGGCCACCTGGTAGAAGTACGTGTCGCTGGAGTGCCCGAAGCCGCACATAATGTTGCACTTGCCCCAGCCGCGACGGTTCCACTCGAAGTACTTGGTGCTGCCGATGGTCAGGAACGGCTGTGTCAGCAATTGGCTGGACCTGGTGATCTTGCCGTCGGCCAGGCCGCCACTCCCGGTCACCAGCTTGTACGTGGACCCGGGCGGGAAGTGCTCGGCGATCGCGTGGTTCGTGAGGGGCTTGTCCGGGTTGTCGATCAGGGCTGCGTAGTCTGCTGTGCTGATCCCGTGGGCGAACTGGTTGTTGTCGTACGTCGGCAGGCTGACCATCGAGACGATTTCCCCGGTCTGCGGGTTCATGACGATCACGACGCCCCGTTTCAGTCCAGCGGTCGACATCCCCCACCGAAGGGCTTGCTCGGCATACTCCTGTTCCTTGACGTCGATCGTCAGGTCGAGCGAGTTGCCGGCCATGGGCTCGCTCACGGTCTGGAGCACCTGGAGTTTGCGTCCGGACGCATCCTTCTCGATGAGTTCGGCGCCGTAGGTGCCCCGAAGGATCGACTCGTATTCCGACTCGATGCCGGTCTTGCCGATCAGGTCGTCAGGGAGATACCCGCTCTTGGCCAGGGCGTCGAGTTGCTCGCGATTGACCGGGCCCGTGTAGCCCATCACCTGCGAGAGCAGTGGGCCCGTCGCGTATTCGCGTCGTGATTCGACCACGATCTCGGTGCCCGGCAGGTCCAGGCGGGACTCGGCGATGAAGTTGGCCACCTGAGCATCGACGTCGGTGGCAATCCGAACCAGATCAAACCTTGAGCCCGGGTTGGAATCGATGGCGATGTTGATGTCCGCTTCGCTCCTGTTGAGGAGCGCTGCGAGCCGGCGAACGACGTCGACGCGCCGATCTTCCGGCAGATCCGCCGGGCGGATCTTGACCGTGTACGACGGCACGTTGGCTACGAGTTGAACGCCGTTCCGGTCATAGACGACGCCGCGGGTGGACCTGATGGCCTGCGTGACTGAACGGTTCGCGTCAGCCAGTGTCGTGAACTGGCCAGTGTTGGAAACCTGCAGCATGAAAAGCCGGATGCCGAGGACCGTGGACAGCAGCACCACGATCAGGCCGAATACAGCGAACCTCGCCCGGGAACGCTCCTGGGCGGCGGGCCGCTCACCGAGACCAATCGGATCAGCGCTCACCAGTCCGCGCGCTCCTCTGGGCGATACCGATCCCTGATGGACAGGGCCAGGGGTCCGAACAGAACGCCGAGCACCGCGTCATAGGCAGCGCCCGGCATCAACGTGCCGAGCGGATCGGTCACGGTGATCGAGGGCCGTATCGCGGCCAGCAGGGTGAGCAGGACCAGCGAATAGCCGATGCTGACGATCGGGACGGCGACCAAGGGCGCCAGCGGTCGAATCCGAACGAACGTCCGCGCAATGACTACGGTGGCGCCGACCGAGATCACCAGGGCGAACACCGACGTTCCCAGCGGACGAGCCACAAGGCTGTCGAGCAGCACGCCGCCGATGACGGCCCAGACGAGACCCGCCTCGAGGCCCGCCGCAATCGTCCAGATGACACCGAAGACGAGCACCGGGTGTGGGAATGCCTCGCCGATCCGAACATACGGAACCAGGCTCAGTTCGGCGAGTGCGGCGATCGTCGCTCCGATCGCGGCGAGAATGTTGGTCATGAGGCGAGGTCGATCCTTGGCGTGCCGGCCGGGTGTAGAAGTCGGAGCTTGACTCGCTTCCACCACAATCGGACGGCCGGCCGGTTCCGTTCGGCAGTATCCCACGGGCGCACGAGAGGGGCAATGAACACCCCCTTTGCCCAGCGCCACGGGGCAACGCAGCAGGTGAGACCTCATTCGGGCGTGATGTTTCACGTGAAACGAACTGCCGCCTCGTTGATAGACGGGTGATCTCCCGTCGATCAAGGGGCCAGCCGACTCGCCCATGATCACCCGGCGGAGATTCGAAGGTCTGGGTGCGCCCGGTCCGAGTATTGCCGGCGCGAACCGCACGAGCGGGTGGAGAGGTTGATTCTGATAGAATTCGTGCTTGTGAAGACCATTTGGACGAGGGCCGTGTGGGCCGTGTAATCGCCTGTACCAACCAGAAGGGCGGCGTCGGTAAAACCACCACGGTCGTGAACCTCGCGAGTTTCCTCGCGCTCGCAGGAGATCGGGTTCTCGTCATCGACCTTGACCCCCAGGGGAACGCGACCAGCGGACTCGGGATCGATCGAATGGGTGGCTCGTCGGTCTATGACGCCGTCGTCGACGATATGGAGCTGCAGCCCCTCGTACGTGAGACGCCGATCTCAGGATTGAGCGTCATTCCGTCGTCCATCGCGCTTGCCGGCGCCGAGGTTGAACTCGCGCCTCTTGAGCAGCGGGAGCGCCGGCTGGCGAGGCTCCTGGCCCCCATGCGAGACGATTACGACCACATCCTCCTGGACTGCCCGCCGTCCCTCGGTCTGCTGACCGTGAACGCGCTGACAGCCGCGGATGGCGCCTTGATCCCGATCCAATGTGAGTACTACGCCCTCGAGGGTCTTTCCCAGCTTCTGGAGACGATTGCCCTCGTGCGCGAGCACCTCAATCCACACCTCGAGATCGATGGCGCGGTCCTGACGATGTTCGACGGCCGGAACAACCTCTCGACACAGGTCGCGGCCGAGGTGCGGACGCACCTCGGCGGGCTCGTCTACGAGACGGTCATTCCGCGCAACGTCCGACTCTCGGAGGCTCCCAGCCATGGGCTGCCCATCCACGTCTACGCTCCCGAGTCGCGCGGGGCTGCCGCGTATCGGTCCCTGGCCGACGAGTTTCGGGAGCGCGCCTCCGACATCACCCGCGAAACGGTCATGGTGGCGTGATGACCGGGCGCGGCGATCGACCCCAGGGCCTCGGACGAGGACTCGCCGCCCTGATCCCGCAGCGGACCTCGCAGGGGGCCGGTTCCATCGACATCCCGCTCGATCGGATCCGGACGAACCCGCGACAGCCGCGTTCGAGATTTGACGAGGCAGCACTCGAGACCCTCGTCAGCAGCATTCGGGAGCACGGCGTCATCCAGCCAATCCTGGTCACGGAGGTCGTCGGCGGCTATCAGCTGGTCGCGGGCGAACGGCGCGTTCGAGCGGCCCGGGCCGCGGGCCTGGTGGTCGTTCCAGCGGTCATCCGGCATCTCGCCGAGCGCGAGCAGCTCGAGTTGGCCCTCGTTGAGAACCTGCAGCGGGAAGACCTCGACCCGATGGAGTCCGCACGCGCGTATCGGCAGTTGATCGACGAATTCGGCTTCTCGCAGGAGATTCTCGCCTCTCGCGTTGGCCGTGCCCGATCAACCGTCGCAAACACGCTCCGATTGCTCGAGCTGCACGATGCGGTACAGGCGGCTGTCGGAGATGGACTCGTGACGGAGGGTCACGGACGAGCCATTGGGGGCCTGGCCACGGAACACCAGGCGACGGTCCTGTCTGCGGTGGTCGAACAGGACCTCTCCGTTCGACAGACCGAGGAGTTCGTCCGCCGGATCAAGGAGCCGCGAGTAGCCGCGCCGAGCGCGGTACCCGGCAGCGACCCCGATATCGAGCGCGTCGAGGAGGATCTCCGGCGCGCCCTCGGCACCAAGGTTCGACTGGCGCGCTCGCGCCGAGGCGGACGCATCGTCATCGACTACTACAGCGACGAAGAGCTCGGGCGCCTCTATGAGCGCCTGATGGGAGGAACTGCGTGACGGAACCCAACGCCGGCCCCGACGGCGCGGCTGAAGCGAAGGGCCGCCGCAAGAAGGCGGCTGGCTCCGATTACACGGCGGCCAGCATCCAGGTCCTCGAAGGACTGGAGGCGGTCCGTCGTCGCCCCGGCATGTACATCGGATCAACCGACGGGCGTGGCCTCCACCACCTCGTCTGGGAGGTCGTCGACAACTCGATCGACGAGGCGATGGCCGGCTACGCGACCACGATCGTCATCACCGTCCACACGGACGGCACGGTCGAGGTCGTCGACGATGGCCGCGGCGTACCGGTCGGGAAGCACGCAACCGGCAAGGACGCGCTCGAGGTCGTGCACACCGTCCTCCACGCGGGAGGCAAGTTCGGCGGGGGCGGCTACAAGGTCTCCGGTGGCCTGCACGGGGTCGGCGTCAGCGTCGTCAACGCGTTGTCTGACCACCTGCGCGTAGAGACGTCTCGCGACGGCTTCGTTTGGGCGCAGGAGTACGCCCGCGGCAAGCCCACCGGACCCGTCTCCAAGGTAGGCCCGCAGGGATCGCGGCGAGGGACGCGAACCATCTTCCACGCCGATCCGGAGATGTTCGAAACCACCGAGTACTCGTTCGACACCATCTCGCAGCGGGTCCGGGAATCGGCGTACCTCACGAAGGGCGTCTGGATCACCCTGATCGACAAGCGGGAGGATCGTGAGCGGTCGTTCTACTTCGAAGGCGGCCTCCAGTCGTTCGTACGCCACCTGAACCGGAACAAGGAGGCCCTGCATTCGCGCCCGATCTACGTCGAGCGCAAAGAGGGCTCGACCGCAGTCGAAGTCGCCATGCAATACAACGACACCTACACGGAGAATGTCCTGGCGTTCGCCAACAACATCAACACCGTGGACGGCGGGACCCACATCACCGGGTTCCGGGCCGCCCTTACCGGCTGCCTGAACGACTGGGCACGCAAGGCGGGCATCCTCAAGGATTCGGACGGGAACCTGTCCGGCGACGACGTGCGCGAGGGCCTGACGGCGGTCATCAGCGTCAAATTGACCGACCCACAGTTCGAGGGCCAGACCAAG
>JBDTQY010000206.1:0-5648 GCA_039931955.1 Chloroflexota bacterium | reverse complement strand
GGCGCCGATCGTCACTGGGTCGGACGATTGGCGTGGCCGTCGCCCTTACGGGGCTCGTCTGGATCCTGCAGGGTCTCGGGATCCTCACGGCGGGCGACAGCTTCATGATCGGCGACCCGACATGGGTCGTCATCGGGGCCGCCTTCGTCGCCGTGGGTGCCTTCGTGGCCATACGAGGCACTCGCCGATCATCCGGGTCCGCCTGACGACCCTCAGCCGGCGGGCCGCATGCAGGCTCGCGAACCGCCTCACGCCTTGATCAGGGCCCGCCAGGCGGGTTCATCGTGGCCGGCTGCGACGTTGTGGCCGACTCTGATGAGCGGCTGCCGCAAGAGCCGCTGATCGGCGAGCAGCCGCTCAGCCAGCTCGGCCGGCTCCATGCGCAGGTATCCGAGACCGGCGTCCGCCCAGTCGCGACCGGTCGTGTCGGCCAGCGCCGCTGGACCCAGGCGCTCGACGAACCGCCGGAACTCCCCGGGAGAGATCGGCTTGCGGCGCAGGTCGATGAACTGGACGGATAGGCGTCGCTCCTTGAAGAATCGCAATGCGGCGCGGGTCTCGGGGGAATCCTCCCGCCCGAAGACCTGGATGACGGGCCCCGGCGCTGGGCCGCCGCGGCCAGCTGGCGCGCCGCGGCCCCCTGGTGCGCCACGACCCGCCGGACCTCCTCGTGCCGTGCTCATCGGCCGGCGATCAGGCCCAGGGCGGGCTCCAGCACCATGATCGGGATGTGGTTTGGCGCCTCTGCCCGATAGAGGCGGTAGCCCGGGTAGGCGTCGGCAGCTCGCTCGAAGATCGACTCGTAGACATCGTCGAAGACCTCTCGCGTCCGAACCTTGATACGGCGACCGCGAACCTGGATCTCCGCGTCGGGGACGACCATGAGGTTGCGGCACCAGTCCGGGACCTCTCCGCTCCCACCCCGGGATCCGACGACCGCCCATGATCCCGGCGGCTCCGGGATAGGGAAGGCGAACAGTGCGACGGTTCTTGGCAGGCCCGTGCGCCGTCCCCGTGTGGTGAGCAGGATCATGTCGCAACCAAGCACCCGCCCCAGAACGCCGCGGCCGCCCGCCAGGCGGTACAGGCTCGGGTGGAGACGCCGGTCAAAGCGCGAGACCGAGAAGCGGCCAATCAGGCGGTACATGGCAACAGGCAGGGGCATCGGGCGAAGCGTAGCCGGTCCGCTACCATCAGCGACACAGGAGGTGTCCGTTGTCGGTCTGGTTCACGGTTCAGCTTGACGATCGTCCGGGGTCCCTTGCGCGCGTCGCAGCGGCCCTTGGTAAGCGGTCGGTCAACATCACCGGGATCGTCGGCGTTGCCGAGGACACGGATGGCGCTCTCATGCTGACCACGTCCGACCCGGTGGCCACGCGCGAGGCGTTCAAGGCGCTCGCCCTGGCGTTCGAGGAGCACGATGCCTCCGGTGGCGCGGACCCGCACCATATGAGCGTGTCCGACCTCCGGACCCGCTGACGGCGCGGGAGCCGTCGATCGCATGGCCCGTCGTCCAACACTTCCCGTCACGGTGGCTGCCCGGGCCATCGTCGATGACCCGAGTGCCGCGATCCCGGCGCTCATCGCCAGACTCGGGGCCGGCGGCGGCGTTCTCCGTACGCTGTCCACGGTCCGCCGCCTCGAGGAGTCCGATGGCGTCATCCAGCCGGCCGAATCGGCCGCAGATGCGGGCGCAGATACGCAGGCAAATGCGGGTATGTCGACCGATCCGACCAACCCGGCTCGCCAGGTCGAACCCGGTCGCACGATTGACGGCCCGGTGGAGATCGAAATCGAGGTTGAGGGCCTCGACGAGGAGCGACTCGTCCGGACGTTGCATGGAACGCCGGGTGTTCGCGCGCACCGGCTGACGCGGTCGCTGGACCGCATCTTCGGAAAGCGGGTCATCGTCATCGGCGGTGGAGCTCAGGTCGCACAGGTTGCCCTTGGAGCGGTCAGTGAGGCCGACCGACACAATCTCCGCGGTGAGCGGATCTCGGTCGACACCATTGCCCTGGTCGGCGAGAAGGAAATCGCAGCGGCCGTCCGGGCCGTGGCGGACCTGCCGCGCGCTCGGCTCCTGGTCCTGGCCGGTTCCATCATGGGTGGCGACATCACCAACGCGGCACGCGAGCTTCGCGAGCAGGGAATCCCGATCATCTGCCTGAACATGGTCGGATCCATCACCGGGGTTGCAGACCTCATCGTCAGTGACCCGGTCCAGGCGGGCACGATGGCCGTGATGGCCGTTGCCGATACCGCTACCTTCGACCTCGCCCGCCAGCGCGGGCGCCAGTACTGACCCACGCACATGCGGATCGCGACCTGGAACGTCAATTCCCTGAAGGCCCGGATGGACGCCGTCCAGGCCTGGTTGGAGCGGGTGGCACCAGACGTCCTGCTGATCCAGGAGACGAAGCTGTCCGATGCGGACGCTCCGATCATGCCCTTCAAGATGCTGGGCTACGACCTCGTCCACCATGGTGAGGGCCGCTGGAACGGCGTGGCGATCGCGACGCGGGTCGGGGCCGACGACGTGATCACGAATTTCGGAGACGGTCCCGTCCGGGACAGCGGTCCTGGTGCGTCGGTCGCTGGCTCGGAGGACGACTTCGATCCCTTTGATGAGGCGCGAATGGTCTCGGCGGTGTGTGGCGGGATCCGTGTCGCCTCCCTGTACGCGCCCAACGGCCGGGTGGTGGGCTCACCGTTCTTTGACGGCAAGCTCCGCTGGTTCGAGCGCCTTTCCCGCTGGCTCGAGGAGACCCGCTCGTCTGCTGAACCGCTGGTCCTCGGCGGCGACTACAACATCACGCCGTCCGACGACGATGTCTGGGATCCGGTCGCCACGCACGGCGGCACCCACGTTTCGGCGACGGAACGTGCGGCCCTTGCCACGCTCCGCGCATGGGGTCTGGCCGATGCCTACCGCTGCGTGCAGCCGGCGCTCGGCCGGTTCTCCTGGTGGGACTACCGGGCCGGCATGTTCCACCGCAACGAGGGGATGCGGATCGACCTCCTCTACGCCACGCAGCCGGTCATCGACCGCGTGATCTGGTCCGAGGTGGATCGCGAGGCGCGAAAGGGTCCACCGACGCCGTCGGATCATGCCCCGGTGGTCATGGATCTCGATGTGGCAGGGCAACCCTTCGATCCCGGCTGGACCGGCGCCCTCGAGCGGATCAGCGCAAGAACGAGGCCCCGGACTCGTAGCTGATGCGCCCACGGCCCGGGCGGCGCCCGGTCGAGTGCATGCAGTACCGATCGCCGATCGAACCCAGGCACGCCTGCGAGGTCAGGTCTGGTGGATCCGCTCCAGGTCGGTGATGAGGATCGTTGCCCCGCCATGGCGAACCGTGCGTGCGCGCCAGTCCTCGAGGCGCTCCCGTAGGCTCACCGGCATTTCAACTTCGCGTGCCTGTGAACTCCGCTCAAAGGAGGCCAGGACGTCATCCATGTGCTCGTCCGCAACGGCGAGGACGAAGGTCGAGTTGGCTTCCTCGAGGAACCCGCCGACGGACGGAATTCGAGTGAACCGATGCCCGTTGGTGCGCAGGTCCTCAGAGACTGCGACGGCATCGGCTTCCTGAACGAACGCGACGAGGAGCTTCATCAGGCGATGAGTGTACCGGGATCCCAGTACCGGCGGCTTCAGGCGCCGAGCGTCATGCCAGTTCGTATCTCTCGTGCCAGATAGGGACATGGACCTCGAACCCGAGGGCTTCGACCTTCGGCGCCAGTGCGGCCTGGGCCTCCGGATCGCCATGGACCAGGAAGACCTGCCGTGGGAAGCCCGGATCGCCTCGCTTGAGGCCCTCGCCAAAGTGTCCGATCCAGGCGAGCAGGGCGGGCTCGTCGGCATGGGCGGAAAAGCCGTTGATGGAGCGGATCCGGCAGCGGACCGTTCGGACCTGGCCGTCGAGCTTGACGGTCGTCGCCCCTGCCTGGAGGTGACTTCCGAGCGTGTTTCGGCCCTGGTAGCCGACGAACAGGATGGTCGCTGTCGGGTCGTCGATCAGGTTGCGAAGGTGGCCGACGACCCGTCCTCCGGTCAGCATGCCGTTGGAGGCGACGATGAGGTAGGGCCGCGGCGCGTGAGCGATGGCCTTCGAATCCTCGAACCGATTGGTAACGGTCTGGTTCGGATAGTCGATCGGCGAATCGCCAGCCCGGAACAGCTCGGCCGTCTCCGCGTCGTAAACCTCCGTGTGGCGGCGAAAGACGTCGGAGGCCTTGGAGGCCATCGGGGAGTCCAGGTACAGCGGCAGCAGAGGAATCTTGCCGGCGTCAATGAGACGGTCCAGTTGCCAGACGATCTCCTGTGTCCGGCCAATGGCGAACGATGGGACCAGCAGAACGCCGGCGCTCTGTTCGACCTCGCGGACGGCGTCAGCGAGGATTTGGAGCGCCTCGGCGGTGGGCTCGTGTTCGCGGCCGCCATAGGTGGACTCGACGAGAACGTAGTCGGCCCGCGTCATCACGGTTGGGTCCTTGAGAATGGGAGCACCGGGCCGCCCGAGGTCTCCCGAGAAGACGAGGATCCGTTCCTCGCTGTCCGGGCGATCCTGGACCCGCAGCCGGATGATTGCCGAGCCGAGGATATGTCCCGCGTCGAGGAACGTGGCGTGGATGCCCGGGGCGACCTCGGTCTCCTCGTCGTAGCCGACCTCGGAGAACTGGGCAAGGGTCGCAGCGGCGTCGTGCTCCGAGTAGAGCGGCGCATCGAGGTCGATCACCAGGGCGTCAGCGCCCGATTCCGCATCGCTCGGCGTCGCCGGTGCATCGGAGTAGGCACCATTCGCCGGCTCGATCGTCGTTTCAACGTGCTCCCCGGTGTGGACCGATCCGGTCACGAAGCGAAGGGGCCGGGACATGGGCGGCGGGGCCGCGTCCAGGCCCGAGCCGTCGGCGCCATGAGTCCCTGCGGCGTCGCGCTCGGCGGCCATATCGACGGCGTCTGCGTATTGCCGGGCGGCGGCCTGATCCTCCTTGATCGCCTTGTCCGGGTGCCGGGCCTCCCAGCGCATGCCGCGCTTGGCGAACTCCTGTTGGAGACGCCCGCTGTCCAGGAGCACGATCTCCGCGAGTTCGGCAGTCGCGGGCGTCAGGTGGATCGGGCCCTTGAAGCCCATCTTCACCGCGAGTGGCAGCAGTCCGCAGTGATCCAGGTGTGCATGTGTCACCAGGATCGCATCGAGAGTCGCGGGGTCGAAACCAAGCGGGATCCGGTTCCGCACGGTCTCGGCAGGCGGTCCCTGGAACATGCCGCAGTCGATGAGCACGCTCGCCCGCTCTGTTGTCAGGTGGAACCGGGATCCGGTCACGGTCGCGGCCGCTCCGAGGAAGTGGAGATGCATGCCCGCAGTGTGCCAGTGGCATCGAAAGGATGCGCAAAGTGCGGGCCGCCCGCCGCGGCCGAGCCGCAGGAGACGCTCCCCTTCGCGTGTCCGCGCTGGCCTACCATGCGCGGGTGCAGTTCACGGATGATCCCGGGTTCGCCGAGGTCGAAGCTACCTATCGCTCCTTCGTGGAGGCGTGGGGCGCATGGATGGTCGGCCACCACCGCGGCATGGGTGAGCCGGGCGAGTCTCGGCTGGCCGCTCGTCTCGTAGTCACACGCGTCTCGCTGGCCGAGGTGCTCGACGGCC
>JBDTQY010000205.1:0-3243 GCA_039931955.1 Chloroflexota bacterium | reverse complement strand
GCTACAGGCGCACGCAACATCACGCAACGGCGTGGGGCCGGATGATACCGCGGAGTGCCTGCGTCGCCCGGATGGCGGCCCGTGGGACCTAGATGTGGGGTTCGCGGTCCACCGGCGGTCCGAGCCTCGCTGCCACGAGGACTTGGATCTCACCCTTGTCGGGGTGCCTCCCGAGAGCCGCCTTCGAGAAGAGCAGCTCCCCGTCCACGGTCACTTCGAAGCGGCCGCCGGCGCTGGGCAGCAACGTCGCACGGGCGATCCGTGGAGCCCACGCCCCGAGGAGTTCAGCCACCAGACCGGTGGCTCGATCGGTGTAGTTTCAGACGACGCAGAACTCGATTTCGAGTTCGTGCGGGCGATCGGTAGCCTCAGCGTTCATGCCGATACGGTACGCCCGACGAGACCTTGCCGCCACCTGGCCGGCCAGCCCACGTTGTGACCCGGACTTTGGTCCGACGAGCCAACGATCGAGGCCGCTACCATCGGCATCTTGAAGATATCGACGCTTCTCCCGCCCTTGCTTCGCGCGCCCGATTTCCGTCGCCTCTGGATCGGCCAGACGATTTCCGTCGTGGGCGACCAGGTCACGTTCGTAGCGCTCCCCCTGGTGGCCGTGCTCGTCCTGCAGGCAGACGCCGCTCAAATGGGACTCTTGACGGCGTTCGGGCTGCTGCCCCACCTGCTGTTTTCCCTGCCGGCCGGGATCTGGCTCGACCGCGTGCGTCGTCGTCGCCGCGTCATGATCGCCGCGGACATCGCTCGCGCGGTGCTGGCTGCCAGCATCCCGGTCGCATGGTGGTTCGGCGCCCTCACGTTGGAACAGCTCTTCATCGTCGGCTTCCTGCTCGGCGCCCTCGCGGTCGCCTTCGACATCTCCTGGGCCACCGTCTTCGTTTCCGTGACCCCGCGCGAGCACTACGTCGAGGCGAACTCGCTCGGGAGTGGCAGTCGGTCGGTGGCCTCGGTCGCAGGACCGTCATTGGCTGGTGGGCTCATCGAGCTCCTCAACGCCCCCATCGCGATCCTCGTGGACGCGGCCTCGTACATCGCCTCGGCCGCCTTCCTTGCGCGCATTCGATCCCCCGAGGCTCCTGTCGAGGCCGAGTCATCAGGCATCCGCGAGCAGATCGCGGTCGGCCTGCGCTTCATCTTCAGGGACGAAATCATCCGCCCGACGGTTCTCTCGGCCGCCACGATCAACCTCTTCAACTTCGGTTTCGCCGCGCTCTTCATCCTGTTTGCCACGAGAACGCTCGGGGTGACGCCGGGCGTGCTGGGGCTGGTCCTCGGATTTGGCGCCCTCGGCGCCGTCGTCGGAGCGGTGATCGCGCCCGGGGTCGGCCGTCGCATCGGACTGGGTCCCGCCTACGCGCTCGGCCTCATCCTGTTCCCGGCCCCGCTGATTCTCGTCCCGCTGGTAGACGGGGCGAGCATGCCGATTGTGCTTGGCGCGCTGTTCCTGGCCGAATTTGGGGCCGGGATGGGCGTCATGATCCTGGATATCAACATCGGCGCCGTGCTCCTGGCCAGGACCCCAGACCGGATCCGCGGCCGCGCGATGGGTTCGTTCCGGTTCATCAACTACGGCATCCGTCCGCTCGGTGCGCTGCTCGGCGGGTTCCTCGGCACGGCCCTCGGTGTGCGAGAGGCCCTCTTCGTGGTCACCATCGCCGCGCTGCTCGGCGTGCTGTGGCTGGTGGGATCGCCGGTTCTGCGGCTGCGAGATCTGCCCGAAGCGGCTGAGATCTAGGGCAGAAATCGGGTGGAAATAGAGCGGAGCGGCTCCCGAAAGCCGATCACGGCAGACCGGCGATGGCATCGATTGCCATGGAGGCGGGATCCTTCCCCGCGAAGAAGTCGGCTGCGGTGAGATCGATCTGCAGATCCGGATTGATCTCGATTCTGGGATCGCCCGGGACCGCCTCGAAGAATTCGGTCGCAACCGCGATCCCGATCCCCGAATAGCCCAGCGTGAACGATCGCGCGTTGCCGAAGAGGGCGGGGCTGCCGCCCATCGTCTCGCCCACCACGGTGACCGTGGTCAGCGCCGTCAGGTCCGCCGTGAAGAGTGAGGCCGCCGAATAGGTATTCCGGCCCGTGATCAGGAACAGTCCCCCGCTCCATCGTCCACCGGCAGCGGCATCGGCGATCGCTTCAGCCACGGGTGGATAGCCAAACGTCTCCCCACCGTAGTTGTGTCGCACATCAACGATCACACGCCGGACCTCCGGACGTGCGAGAGCCGCGCGCAGGACATCAAGTTGCCCGCCCGACAGCTTTGTGACGCGGTTGTACTGGATTCGGAGTACGTCACCCGTGGCTTCGAACCACAGGGGCTCCGTCGAGCGCTCCAGGTAGGCAACGCCGGGGCGGATGGGAAGATGCAGTCCGTAGGGCGTCGCCCAGTCGTTGTACGCGGAGGTCGGGATCGCCTGTACCGCTTCCGCTGCGTCCCTCGAACCCGCGAACCCGAGCGTTACGGTGGTTGGATCGGCGATGAGGCCGGCACCATGGAGGATCTCCGTCGTCAGCAGGAACCGCGGCAGCAACAGCGTGAGAGTCTGGTCATTGTCCCGCGGCATGAGCGGCTCGAGGGTGGCGATATCGTCATCTATCGGCCGCCCATCGATCGTGGCGATGGTCCGACCGATCAGCGAGGCGTAGGGCGCAAGCGCGTCCACCACCACCACGCCCTCCGGGAACTTCCAGAGGCGAAGCGGGAGCGTGTGGGTCGGGTACGTCCCCTCGCCCCAGACATAGGCGCCGGTGTGGGAATCACGCCCCGCCGAGCTGATCAGAGCGACGATCCGGAGCACGCCCACCATGAGTGCGTCGTCAGAGGCGGAGGGAATGCTCGCTCGCAGATCCGTCACGGCCGTCAGGAGTGTCGCCCTTGAGGTGGAATGAAAGGGATCTGGATGTCGACTCTCGATCCGGGGCAGCAGGGCGTCGAGATCGGCATTCCAGCCGGCGATCCTGGGGTCGGCACTCGAAGCCGGGACGACCGGACTGGCCGATGCGGAGGACCCGGTGGGGCCGACTGATCCGGGGCCCCCGGTGGGCGAGCCTGTCGATCCGCCGCATGCCGAGCTCGCGAAAGCAGCGACAAGCAGGAGGGATGAGACGCGGGTCCGGAGGCGCGGTCTGCTCAAGGCCGGGAGCCTACAGGACCGGCTCAGAAATCGGGCGGAAATAGAGCGGAGCGGCTCCCGAAGGAGCCGCTCCGTTGCTGTCCCGGTGACA
>JBDTQY010000204.1:0-8012 GCA_039931955.1 Chloroflexota bacterium | reverse complement strand
GCCATCAGGTTGGACAGCAGGATGGACCCGAGGGCCGCCCCGAGGACGACAGTGGCGCCCGGCGCACCGGCCAGGGCCGCTGACCCCAGCAGATCCTGGGCCACGATGGTGGCGACTGTGACGGCTGCGATGTGCCCAGTGCTGCCAAGGGCCACGCCGGCAATGAGGCTGCGCCGGGCACGTCTCCGGGCCCGGTCCAACGCATCGGGCGACATCGTGTGAGTCGCTCGCCCGACGACAGGGTCACCGCTGAGACTCATGCCGCGGGATCCACGGTACTGGCGGTTTCGACGAAGCGGCACATGACGTTGAGGAGCCGCATCTGCTCGGGGGTTCGGCAGGCGACGGCGAGGAGTGCGGGATTTGCGAGTACGACGGCCAGGCCCTGGGCCCTCGAGACAGCGACGTTCAGACGGTTTCCCGAGTACAGGAAGTCCAGGTCGCGCGGGGCGTCATCCGGCGTGGACGTGGTCATCGAGTAGATGGCGATGGGTGCCTCCCGGCCCTGGAACTTGTCAACGGTGCCGACATTCGGTCGGCGGCCGAGCCGCTGCTCGACCTGGCGGGCAATCTCCGCGACCTGGGCATTGTAGGGAGCGACCACGAGGACATCGTCGATGGTCACGGCTCGCGTCTCACCCGTGCGGTCGGTCCACATCCTCCCGACGAGTCGTGCGATGGCCGACGCGATCCAGGTTGCCTCCTCTGGTGAACGGCTCGAGGCATCGAGGTGCTCGATCGGCACGTACCGGACACCGGTGCCTCCTACGGGCGCCCCCTCCGCAAGCGCCTGGACCGCGTTGGCGGCGTCCGTTGACAGTCGCCCGTCGTAGAACGCCGGCGAGATGAACGCGTTGACGTCCGGGTGCAGGCGATAGGTGGTGCTGAGGAGCAGCCCACGGTCCGGAGCGATGGTCCGGGCGTCCCCGACGAGATGCTGGAGGCCAGACGCCTCGGCTCCCTCCGGATGGACGCCGCTGGAAACCTGGGGCAGCTGGTTCGGGTCGCCGAGGAGGACGAGCGAGGTGCATGCGACCGAGACCGCGAGCGTGTCGGCCAGCGAGAACTGGCCGGCTTCGTCCACGAACAGGACGTGGACGGAATCCTCCATCTCCTCCCGCGCCCACAACCACGCGGTCGCCCCCACGACATCGAACTTCCCGTCTGCGAGTCCGTCGCGGGCATCGTCGTTGGAGCCGAGCTGCGTGATGTCAGTCCAGTCGGGCGTCAGCTCGGCCCCGTCCGTCTTCTGGCCGATTCGAACGCTCTGACCCTCTTCGGCGGCGGCTTTGGCAATCGACTCGAGCGCGTTCGCGATGACGCGGTGGGACTGGGCCGTGACACCGACCCGACGACCGGCCGCCACGAGGTCGAGGATCATCCGGGCCGCCGTGTAGGTCTTGCCCGTGCCCGGCGGACCCTGGATCGGAAGCGTGCCTCCGTCGAGATCGAGCGCCAGGCGACGCGCTGTCTTGAGTGCGTCCGCGCCGATGGGGATGAGCGGGGCGCCCGGGGCAACTCCGGGCAGGCTGGGGGGCCTGCGCAGCAGGGCATCTCGCCCGGCGGGGTAGCGGGTCAGGCCGGCCAGGCCGGATTCGATGGCGGCATCCGCGATCCGCCCAAGGGCCTGCCACTGCGCCTCGGTCCGCCGAGGACCGATCGGGATCAGGGCGCGGGGGTGGGCAGCCGTGGGCGCAAGCTTGAGGTCTATCCAGCCGGCGATGAGATCGATATCGAGAACGTCAACGGCCTTGGGCTTCGCATCCGGATCCGGCGAGAGGGCGTTGAACGTCTTGTCCCGATCGACCTTGGTCTCCTGGTCCGGATTGAAGGCGTAGCGACGGACGACAGACCGGGCGATTATTCCGCGATCTTCCAGGAACGTGAGACCCCCGAGGGCGGACGCGTCGTCGAGAAGCTCCTCGGCGGATGCCTCGCGCAGTCGATACTGGTCCCACCACTGCGGCTTCGCCTCCCGACGATGCCAGTCGAGGAGTCCGGCCAGGAGCCACCTGGCGGCCTGCTCGTCCGTACGATCCTCCGCAGCCGCCGGCACGCCGAGGCGCAGCGCGTCCTCACGGGCGCGAGTCATCGCCGCCTTTTCTGCCAGTTCTGGCTCGGGGGTCCCATCCCTCGGGCTCGGCCGCGGCACGAAGCCCTCCGGATACCACTCAGGGTGCTCGGCCAGCGCCTGGACCCGGCGTTCCTCCAGCCAGTCACGGAGCTTCAGGTTGGAGATGCAGTCGTCGCGGTTGTAGGCGGCGATCGCGTCCAGGATCTCCTGCGAGCCCTCGTCGATCCAGCGTTCGTACTCGACGATGGAGAAGCCGGCATTCGTGATCCCGCCCTCACGCTTGGGCAGATAGAAGACCTCGAGGTCCTTGATCGAGTAGCGCTCGACGCTGGCCAGGATCGCTTGCCGGACGACGTGGTCGTAGAGGTTCACGAAGACACCGGCCCGGAGCAGGACGTCGATCTCGTCCTCGCGCGTGGCGTGCCGTTGCATCAGCCGTTTGATGGCGCCGGTCTCATATCCGCCGTAGTGGTAGATGTGCATCCCGGGGTCCCGCTCGCGGCGCTCGACGATCAGGTCGATGAAGGATTCGAGGGCGGCCTTCTCGGCACTCCGATCATGGGCCCAGACCAGGTGGAAATCGGGTTCGCCATCGGGCACCGCCTCGGCCCACCCGAAGAGGTACTCGAGGCCGCCGTCCATGGCCAGCGGGTCCGCCTCGAGATCGAAGAAGACGTCCAGGGCGGATGGCTCGGGCAGGGCGGAGAGTCCCTTTCCGGCGTCGCCGGGATCCGGCTCCAGCAATTCGAATCGATGGACCCCGGTTTGCCGTTGCTCCAGCTGCAGCGCCGCCTGTCGGTGAAGCCGGTCCTGGACCCGCGGCGTCATCTTCGGAACTCGTGCACCCGGGTCCATGGCGGCCAGCGCCCCGCCCGTCGCAACCCCGGCCTCGATGAGCTTCCGTCGATGAGCGCGCGTTGCGCCCGCCACGATCGAGAGGTGGTCATCCTCGCGGCGCCGATCCATGCAGCTGATCCACCACGGACAGATGTCGCAGTGGGCGACCGGCTCCGGGTACGTCTCGACGGCGGGACGACGCTCGAGTTCGCGGTCGTCGGCAGGCCCGGCCGAGATTGGCTCCGGGTTCGGTACCGGGCCCTTGGCGGCTGCCGTGCCCGTTAGGGGGCCACTGGCGCCGAAGATTCGCGCTTCGAACCGTGCGCGAGACGCCCGGAAGTACGCCGCGTAGTCCTCGTATCGGTATGGGTGGGTATTCGCGTCACCGGTCACGACCGAGAGTGTTTCAGGCGCGATGCCCTGGAGCTGCTCGAGCCGCGCCGCGTATACGCACATCTGGAGGAGCGCGGCAGCTTTGACGTGGCTGGCGAGTTTCGTGTCAGCGACGTCGTAGCTCCATTTACCGAGATCTGACGGCCGATCGTTGCGCCGGACGAGGAAGTCGGGGTGACCGCGCCAGCGCCCGTCGAAGAAGGTCCCCTGGAAGATGACATCGACCCCCGCCTTCATCGCAGCCAGCGTTTCCGCCTCCGCGACTCTCAGCTCCTCGGGCGTTCGCAGCTCCCGGAGCTGCATCTCGACGACCGTCCGTCCGGCAGCCTCGAGTCGCGCGATCTCATCCTTCTCGTGCTGGTAGCCACGCCTGCGGAGGAGATCCAGTTGCGGATCCGTTCGGAAGGGCTTCTCGATGTCGCCGCGGGCGCGCGCAAGTTCGAGAGTGACCAGGTGGTCGCACTCGAGGAACCCGACGAGATCCGTGGCCGAGACGACAAGCGTCCCGTCTTCATGTCGCTGCACAGGAGACCACTCTAGTCGGAGCCCGTGTCACGTTGCGTGGCGCGCCTGCGCTCAGTCGCCGAAGAGGGCCGCGACGGCAGCCTCGAAGACCTCCGTGTGCCGATCAACATCAGCCGCCGTGGTGGCGGGGGACATCAGGGCCATGTTGTGGAACGGGGTCATCAGAATGCCGCGGTTCATGGCCCACAGGTGGAGGAACCGCTCCAGCTCAAAGTCACCGTGGTCCCACTGCTCTCGCCCATTCCGCGGCGGGTCCGGCATGAAGTGGTACTCCGCCCGGGCGCCGAGCCGGGTCACGTGCCAAGGGACCGCGTGGCGGGCGAGGACATCACGGACACCCGCCTCCCATCGCTCGGCGAGCGGAATCATTCGGTCGAACGCCGCCGCCGTCAGGACCTCGCCGAGGGTCGCCCGGATGGCGGCAAGCGACAGGGCGTAGCCGGCCAGGGTGCCACCGATGCCGCCGGCGTCGGAATCCTCGAACGGGACCATGGCGCTGACACGCTCGGCGACGGCCGTGGTCATGCCGTAGGTCGCGGCAGGGATGCCGCCGCCAATGGTCTTGCCGATCACCAGCATGTCTGGCTCAAAGCCGCCAAGGGCCGTGACGCCGCCGGGACCGGCGCAGATGGTGTGCGTCTCATCGTGGATGAGGAGTGTTCCGTGGCGGCGCGTGATCTCTCGCACCCCATCGAGGTAACCGGGATCGGGGAGCACGATCCCGACGTTGGTCAGGGCGGGCTCGATCAGGAAGGCGGCGACCTGGCCGTCGCTCAGCGCACGGTCGAGGGCATCGAGGTCATTGAACGCCACGACGCGTGTCGTGAGAGCGGGGTCCACCTGCGGGCCGATGCTTCCGCGCCTCGGAACGACGGATCCGTCGTCAGCCAACGACGCAAACGTCTCATCGACGGTCCCGTGGTAGTTGCGGTCATGGACCGCGACCAGCGGGCGCCCGGTGATGAGCCGAGCAAGGCGCAGCGAGAACCGGTTGGCGTCCGTTGCGGTGAGGGTGAACTGCCAGAGCGGAAGCCCGAATCGCCGGGTCAGTTCCTCGCCGGCCCAGATCGCGTCCTCCGTGGGGAGCATGTGGGTGATCCCGCGTCGCATCTGGCGCTCGACCGCTGCGATGGTCGGTGCCGGGCCGTGGCCCGCCATCGCCCCGGTGTCACCCAGGCAGAAGTCGATGTAGTCGTGGCCATCGACGTCGCTGAAATGTGCGCCGGCCGCGACGTCAACGTAGAGCGGGAAGGCACCCGCCCACTTGATCATCCAGTTCATCGGAACGCCGTCAACCAGGGAACCCAGGGCGCGTTCATGGAGGGCGCGGGCCTTTGGGTGGCGGTCAACGAAGTCCGCCTGCTCTTGAGCCATCAGGCTGGCGAGGCGACTCCGGTCGAGGATATGCACGTTGAATTCACCGCTGCGGCTGTGGTCAGCCCCGATGATCCTTCATCGCGCCGCGGCGTGGGCCGTCGTTGCGCGCGTCGCCTCGCGGGCGCGCGGCGATTCCTCCGGTGGTCTTCCGTTCGGGTGAGCGTGGGCGCTCAGTCGAGTCGGCGGCGGAACCCGCAGATCTGGCAGATGGCCTGGTGTCCGTCAGCGTCCATCTCGAGGAAACTGGGGCAGCCATTCGTGCTGCAGAAGAGCTTGGTCGATGTGCTCTGGCGTCGGCGGAGGCGGCGCATGGAGGCCGATCGGCCGACAGTGCTGGAGTGGAGTGATCGCGAAAGCATGGTGCTCGTTGTCCTTTGGCGATGCGCCTGAGCGTGATGGGCTCGGCGACAATCGTCACGATGTGCACGGAACCGCGTTAGTGTGCGGCTCAGTGCGATGAGGGGATCCGGTCGGTGATCGCGGGAGCGAGTCGATCTGGTCTTATGACTCTATTGATGCTCTGACCTGCGGCCGTCAATTCGGATCCGTTTTGTCCATGACAGTATGGTGGGACAGGCGTTTCCTGTCAACCGTACCTTCGTCCGGCAAGATCCGGGGCCCTATGCCGGCCCGGTGCATGGTGGCGCTCCGCGGGACTCCACTCCGCGGAGGCTCGAGGAGCCGCACCCGATGTTGCGGTCTCGCAATCGAGCCTTCACCGCCTCGTGGTTGCGCATCTGCGACACTCCTGACAGATTTGATGGCGGCCCGCGCGGTCGTCCGCGACCTACGTCCTCCGGCGATCAGCGATCGACACCGAGCCCCGGACCCGCGGGACGTTGCATTGACATCCAGACAAGAGGAGTTCGTGGCGAGCATGACGACTGATCAACGAGGTTCCGGCATATCGGCCCCGGCGCCAAGCCGCAGTGGACGGTCCGTCCGACCCGGTCTCCGCCGTGCGCTCACAGTACTTTTCGTCGCGGCGCTCAGCCTTGGGTCGCTTGCGCCGGCCGCCATCGCGGCAGGTGATGACCAGTTCTCGATCACGACGCCCTATCCGGCAGTTGTGGCGGCTCCAGGAGGACGCGTCAGCTTCAACGTCTCGGTCAAGACGTCCGTGGGCGCGCGCGTCGACCTCGAACTCTCGGGTGCCCCGGCCTCGTGGAATCCCACACTGCACGGAGGGGGGTTCGTGATAAGTGCCGTTGAGACGAACGGGACAGATGCAGGCACAGTCCGGGTCGACCTCGACGTCCCGGCGGACGCCACCGGGACCACCAGGATGATCCTGAAGGGAACGGCGGACATCGGTGGGTACGTTGAGCTGCCGCTCGAGGTCCGGATCGAGGCGAATGCAACCGGGGACGTGACGCTCAAGACGGACTTCCCCAGCCTCAAGGGCCCGTCGACGCAGACCTTCAACTTCAACCTGACCCTGGCCAATGACACTCCCGAGGACCTGACCTTCTCTGTCAACGCGCAGGGGCCAACGGGCTGGACGGTCCAGGCCAACCTGACCGGTCAATCCCAGGCCGCGAGCGCCGTCGTCAAGGCCGGCGCAACCTCGGGTGTGACCGTGTCTGCCGTGCCGCCGGTCGGGGTCGCAGCCGGGTCGTACGACTTCCAGGTCGTGGCGCTGGCCGGCGAGCGCACCATCCAGGGCACGCTGACCGTGGAGGTCACCGGGACGTACACGCTGTCGATGGCGACCGCCGATGGGCGCTTGAATGGGCACGGTCCGGCCGGCAGCGCCAGTCCGCTTGCCATCGTCCTCACCAATACCGGCACGGCCGACATCACGAACGTCAAGCTGACCGGATCCGCGCCGGGCAAATGGGAGGTGACGTTCGATCAGGCAACCGTCCCAACGATCCCGGCCAACCAGTCCGTGACCGTCAATGCGCAGGTCAAGCCATCCGGGGACGCGATCGCGGGTGACTACAACCTGACGATCTCGGCCAATGGCGAACCGTCGGCCCGGGATTCGCTCGACATTCGCTATTCCGTCGAGACCTCGGTGCTGTGGGGTGTCGTGGGCGTTGCCCTGATCGTCGCCGTCGCCGGCGGCGTCTGGTGGGTCTTTCAGCGCTACGGCCGGCGGTAAGCGGTGACCGAGTCTGCACCGCCGCGGCCAAGCCGTCGCCGTCGGCGGTCGTCCGTCGCAGCTGATCCCGGGGCGGCAACTGCTCCGGCGACGGCAACCGCTCCGATCCGGACGCGCGCCCTGACCAAGCGCTACGGCGAAATCGTCGCCGTGGACGCCCTCGACCTCGAAGTGCGAGCTGGCGAGATCTTCGGCCTCCTCGGACAGAACGGGGCGGGCAAGACCACCACGATCCTGATGCTGCTCGGCCTGACCGAACCCTCCGGCGGGGCAGCCCGGGTCCTGGGGATGGATCCGGCTCGGCGACCCCTCGACGTGAAGCGCCGGGTCGGTTACCTGCCAGACTCTGTGGGCTTCTACGGAGATCTCACCGGACGCGAAAACCTTCGCTACACGGCGCGCCTCAACGGTCTCCACAAGGACGAGGCTGAAGTCGCGATCACCCACGTCCTGGAGCAGGTGGGCCTGGTCGGACGTGCCGACACGCCGACGGATACGTACTCACGGGGCATGCTCCAGCGGCTCGGTATTGCGGACGCACTGCTCAAGAGTCCGGATGTCCTGATCCTGGACGAGCCGACGACGTCGATCGATCCCATCGGCGTGGTCGAGATCCTGGAGCTTCTTCGGAACCTCGTCCGCGACAGGGGAACCACGATCCTCCTGTCCAGCCACCTCCTCGGCCAGGTCCAATCGGTC
>JBDTQY010000203.1:0-1788 GCA_039931955.1 Chloroflexota bacterium | reverse complement strand
GAAACCGCCGTGATACAGAGCGACCTTTGAGACGGGCTGTAAGCCCAGACGATCGCGGATCAGATTCGGCCGCGGATCGGGGATCTGCCAGGGCCTCTGTCCATTCATGACGACGATCGGTCGCTCGATGCCATAGCGCCGTTGGAGGTATTCGGCACAAACCGTGTTCACCGTGAATACGGTGGCCGCCCGGCGGGCCCAGCGCCCCTCGCGCCAGGCGAACACGGACCTGAGGATTCGCGGGAGTCGTGCGATGTTGTTGGATTCGACGTACAGATCGCGGGCGTCGTACACCAGCCGCGCTCCCGTTCGACCGACGAGGTCGGTCGCAACAGGCAGGGCGAGGAAGCCCATCGCATGAACGATGTCCGGACGAAGATTCAACCGAGCCACGGCCCTCCGCTGTCGGCGCACCCGACGGATGACCCGGGCGATCCGCATCGCTTCCAGGAATGGCCCTCCGAAGCGCCACCGCGAGGTGGGGGCCGGGCCCGAAGAGGGTCCGGAATCAACTCGGATTATCCGGAGGCGAGGCCGAGGCGATTCCTCACTTGGCAGCCCGGGGCCAGATCGCGCAACGACTGTGACCGAGTGGCCGCGATCCGCCAGATCGGAGGCGAATCGCGCAGTCCGCGCATCGAACGCTCCGGTGGACGGTAAGACGAAGCAAATTGACTGCGGAATTGGCAGTCCTTCGACGGCTGGCTTTGCGACCTGGTGATCCATTCCGGCTGCCAGGTCCCGGGCGAGTGCCACGATCCCCGCAGACTCCGTTTCCCAGTTCCATCGATCATGCGCGGCCGCGATACATCGTCTGCGCAGTGCCTCGCGCTCGGCCAGCGGGCGATCGAGGATCGAGCGGATGGCAGCCGCCACATCGGCCGGGTCATCGGGATCAACAAGGACGCCGAGCGGAGCCGACGGATCCGCCCCGATGACTTCTCGAATCCCCGGGATGTCGCTCCCGACAACGGGGACACCCGCAGCCAGGGCCTCGAAGACCTTATTGGGCGAAGACAGCCGATGGTTGAGGGTCGTCGGCTGGATCGGTGCGACAGCCACGTCCGCCCCGGCTACCCAGCTGAGAAGCTCGGATGGGGGAACCGGATCGAGCACGTGTACCCGGCTCGACGCGTTCGCAAGAGCAACAGCCTGTTGGCGCGACGGTCCCTGCCCCATGAAGACAAGATGAACCGCCTCGAGCCCGGGTAGCTCGATGGCAGCGCCGAGGATCTCGATGCCACGTCCGGGAGCCAGCCCGCCGTGATACAGCACGATCGGTACGTTCGGCCCAAGACCAGTGGCGGATCGGAGGGGCGATGCGTCCCGCGCGTCTTCGGGTCGACGCCATCGGGGCGGGCAGTTGCGCGCCGTGACCACCGGCTGGATTGCCAGCGCATCGGCCAGGCGTTCGGCAAGAGCGTCGTTCACGGTGACGACGGCCCGGGCGTTCCCTGCGAGGTGGCGTTCCAGCGCAGCCATCTGGGCGCGGGCCCAGGCCGGGCGGAGGGCGTGCTCGCCGGCCTCGGGGAAGATCTCGTGAACGTCGTAGACGATTGAGCCCCCGCCCGCGTGGTCCCGGGCCGCAATGGCTGCGGGTAGCGCGCGAAGGTCGTGCGCCCAGAAGATCGTCGCCTCAGGGACCTGGCTCCACGCCAGGCGGGCAGCAGCCTGAGCCCATGGGCCCACAGACATCGCCCATCCGACACGCCAGCTCACCCCGCGCCACAGGTCACCGATCCTCGGCACACTCCGGATGAGGACGGCGGCGGCGGCGAGCGGGATCGC
>JBDTQY010000202.1:0-2601 GCA_039931955.1 Chloroflexota bacterium | reverse complement strand
TCAAGGACATCGAGTTCGTGGCCGCCTTCGACATCGACAAGAACAAGGTCGGCAAGGACCTGTCCGAGGCGATCTACACGAAGCCCAACAACACGTACAAGTTCCAGCAGGTCCCCCACCTCGGCGTGCGCGTCGAGCGGGGCATGACCCACGACGGCCTCGGCAAGTACCTCAGCCAGATCATCGAGAAGGCCCCTGGCCCGACTGCCGACATTGTCGGGATCCTCAAGGAGCGCGAAGTCGACGTCATGGTCTCCTACCTCCCGGTCGGGAGCGAGGAAGCCACCAAGTGGTACGTCGAGCAGGCCATCAAGGCCGGCGTGGCGTTCGTCAACGCCATCCCCGTCTTCATCGGCCGCGAGCCGTATTGGCAGCGCCGCTTCGCCGAGGCCGGCCTGCCGGTCATCGGTGACGACATCAAGAGTCAGGTCGGTGCGACGATCAGCCACCGCGTGATGACCCGCCTGTTCATGGATCGTGGCGTTCGCCTCGATCGAACGTACCAGCTGAACTTCGGCGGCAACACGGACTTCCTGAACATGCTCGAGCGCGAGCGCCTCGAGTCCAAGAAGATCAGCAAGACCAACGCCGTCACCTCCATGCTCGACTATGAGATGGATCCGGACGACGTCCACGTCGGACCGAGCGACCACGTGCCGTGGCTCCTCGACCGCAAGTGGTGCTACATCCGGATGGAGGGCACCACCTTCGGCGACGTGCCCCTCAACGCCGAGCTCAAGCTCGAGGTCTGGGACAGCCCCAACAGCGCTGGGGTCATCACCGATGCCATCCGCTGCCTCAAGCTCGGTCTGGACCGCGGCCTGAGCGGAACGCTGGTTGCCCCATCGAGCTACTTCATGAAGAGCCCGCCGCAGCAGATCCATGACGACATCGCGTTCAACCGCGTCGAGGCCTTCATCCGCGGCGAGGACAACGAGACCCTTGTCGGCACCGAAGTCCCGACGGTCCGCAAGCTGCGGAAGATGGCCGGGTCCAAGGCGAAGGTCGCCGCCGCCGCGAAGTGACGGATCGTGAGCGCCGACTGGAGGCACCGCATCGACGCCTTCAGTCGGGTTCGCCATTCTTCGAACGAGCGGTTGTCGCGGGATACAAGGCCTTTGCCTGGCTGATCTCGCACATCCCGCCGGCGATCCCGCGCGCCATCCTGGGACGCGGGGGCCAGCTCTCCTACCTGCTCTGGCCCAGCAAACGGCGCTGGTCGAACCAGAACTTCGGGCACGTTCTGGGGCTCTCGCCGAACCATCCGCGGGTGCGGCAGACCGCGCTCGCAGCCTACCGGCTGTATGGCCGCTACGTGGTCGAGCTGGCCCGCCTGCCCTCCCTCGCGCGGGAGCATGCCGACGAACTGGTCAGCGGCGCAAACCTGGACGCCATCCACGATATCTGGAAGGCATCGAAGGGTGGCTTGATCTTCACCCTCGGCCACCTTGGCAACAACGAGGCCGTGGCCGCAGGGGTGGCATCGCGTGGCTGGCCGATCAGCGTTGTCGCCGACGACTCATCCTTTCCCGGGCTATTCGAGGAGTTCCGCCGAACACGCGAACAGTGGGGCGTCCACGTCGTCCCGTGGCGCAATCTCCGGGAGATCTACACCATCCTGAGGCGCCGGGAGATGCTCGCTCTGCTGATCGACTGGGGCTATCGGCCTGATGGCATCCCGGTCCGTCTGATGGACGCCTGGACCACGATGCCGGCCGGCCCGGCCACGCTGGCCGCCAAGACCGGCTCCCGGATCCTGCCCGTAACCCTGCACCGCAATCCAGACGGAAAGACGTTCTCCATCACCTGGGCGGACCCAATCGAGGTCACTTCCTCGGATCCGGCCTCGCTCCAGCGGGCGACGCAGGCCATGGCGGATGCGTTCGCCGCAGCCGTTCGGGCCGCGCCGGAGCAGTGGTACTCCTTCAAGCCGCTGTGGCCGGCCGATCGGACCGAGCAGGATGCGCTCGAGGCGCGCGCGGCGGCCGTCCTCGCCGACGAGGCGGCCGCATGACTGGCCGTGCGGTTCCGGCCACCGACCGCGGGACCATCACCCAGCGCGTCCGCGCCCGGTTGATCGCCTTCGCCGCCTGGCTCCTGGTGGTCCTGCCCGAGGGGCCGGTGAACGCCATCGGCAGTGCCGCCGGCCAGCTCTGGTATCGAATGGCCCCAGGGCGGGCTGAGCGAGCTCGGCGCAACCTGCGGCGCGTCGTGGAATACCTGGCGGCACACGATCTCGGGGGCGAGGCGGTCCGGGCGGCCGCCTCGGATGATCGGGCTCTGGAACGGATGGTTCGGTCCGCGTTCCGTCATGCCGTTCGGTATTACCTCGACATGGCGCGGTTGCCGGGGCGCAGCTCCGCCGATCTCGAGGAGCGAATGATCGTTGAGACGCCCGACACGGTGGCTGAGGCCTTCGGGACGCCGGGCCCGAGGATCTTCGTGTCGATGCACTTCGGGGCGGTCGAGTACCCGGCACTCTTCGCGGTGGCCCGCACGGGCCGCCACGTGGTCGCACCGATGGAGACGCTCGCTGACCCGGCACTTCAATCCTGGATCGCCAGGACGCGCGGGTCGGTCGGCGTGGACATCGTTTCGCTG
>JBDTQY010000201.1:0-3476 GCA_039931955.1 Chloroflexota bacterium | reverse complement strand
GCTGAAACCAGGCGCGCCGCTTCACCACGAGGTGTGCCCGAGGCAACGAGATCCGCCACCCGGGCGACGGCCACGTCGACGGCGCCGGCCTCGGGGCTTCGGGCTGTAGCGCTCCCGCTCCCGCCTGGGTACCAACCCAGGACAATCACTGCCTCCCCAAGGGCCGGGACGGCACCGTCACCAACCGCCGCGGAGAGTGCGCCAAGCGGCAGCCGCAGGACCTGCTCGTGGATCTTCGTGAGCTCGCGGCAGATCGCAGCCGGGCGCTCCGAGCCGCACGCGGCGGCCAGGTCGGCCAACGTCGTGCCGAGACGTCGCGGTGTTTCGAAGATAACGGCTCCGCGCTCGTCCGCAGCAAGGCGCGCGATGCGATCCCGACGTTCCGAGCCGCGCCGGGGCAGGAAACCTTCGAAGGACCAGCGGGGCCCGGCGAGCCCGGATACGGCCACGGCTACAAGCGCAGCGGATGCACCGGGCATCGCCTCGACACGCCCGCCCTCGGCCGCCCAGGCCGCAGCGATCTCAGCGCCCGGGTCGCTCACCGTGGGCGTCCCGGCATCCGTCACGAGGGCGAGATCACCTCCTCCACGCATGTGCGCCAGCAGCTTCGCCAGCTTCCCGGGATCGCTCTGGGCGTGGTAGCTGATCGCGTGGGTGGCGATCTGGTACCTGGTCAGCAGCTTCCTGGTGACGCGTGTGTCTTCGGCGGCGATCAGCGGCACCGATTTCAGGATCTCGATGGCGCGGATCGTGATATCCCCGAGGTTGCCGATCGGAGTGGCGACCAGGTAGAGAGTCCCTCCCGGAGCCGCTTCCGCCCCCGGAGCCAATGTCGTCACGTCCTGGATGAACCGGGCCGACGCCTGGGATAGAGGTAATCGAGCCCTGGTGTCCGCGGGCCCAGCTTCGCCACGGGCGGCAATTGGCGCTTGAATTCCGAGGTGGCCACCATCCTCTCGACGCGGGCAACGAAAGCCGGGTCGAAGCCCATGCTCGCCAGCTCATCGACGGATCGCCTCCGGTCGATCCTCCAGAAGAGCAGCCGGTCCAGCTCGGGGTAGGAAAAGCCTGCCTCCTCCTCATCCGTCTGGCCGGGCCAGAGATCCGCCGAAGGCGGCTTCGCGATAACCGGAACCGGGACGCCGATGGCCTCGGCCAGTTGCCTGACCTGGCTCTTGTAGAGGTCCCCGATCGGGTTGAAGGCGCACGCGTTGTCACCGAATATCGTGGTGTAACCGATCAGTGATTCGGTCTTGTTGCCGGTCCCGACGACGAGCCCGCCCCAGGTGACCGAGCGGTCGTACAGCACGGCCATCCGCATCCGGGCCGCGAAGTTGCCGCGGCGCAGGGCCGAGGCGTCACGACTCTCATCGCCCGCAGCGCCGGCGCCGTCCCCGCCACCGAAGTACCCGTCCACCATCAGCGTGATCTCGACCACCTCGCTCGAGCAACCGAGGTCGGCCACGATCAGCTCGGCGTCGGCGCGCGATGCGGGAGACGAAGTCCGGTACGGCAGCATCACGCAATGCAGACGTTCGGCGCCGATGGCCTCCGCAACCAGGTAGGCGACGAGTCCCGAGTCCACGCCCCCCGAAAGGCCCAGCACGGCGCGCTCGAACCCGGCCTGCCGGAGCTGACTCCTGATGAACTCGGCGATCAGCCGGCGGGCAACGTCGGTGTCGATCGCCAGCTCAGATGGCAACTCGAAGAGCGGCTTGCCGGACGGATCCGACGGCGTGCCGGGCACCGACCGGCTCACGCCGAACCGCCTTCGACGACGCCGTCAGCATTGAGAGCCGCCCTTGCGTCGAGACCCGCCCGCGCGTCGATGACCCGGGCGAGTTCTCGCGCCAGCAGCTCAGGACGCTCATCCCTGAGCAGGGGCAGGGCAACGCGTTGACGTCGAACGTCGTCAAGGTCGATCTCGACGATGAACAGACCCTCGTCGAACATCGGGGCCGAAAAGATCGCATCGCCTGTCGGTCCGATCACCTCCGACCCACCCCAGAAGGAGATCGACTCCTCGACCCCGACACGATTGACGAATACGACGAACGAGGTCGTCAATTGCGCGTACGCCCGCATGAGGTTGCGCCACGACGTTGCCGTACCCAGTCCGACCTCGTTCGTGGCAGCAAGATCGCGCCCAGGCGACGACGCGATGTTGACCAGGATCTGGGCTCCATCAAGAGCCAGCAACTCGGCGACCGGCAGGTGCCAGAAGTCCTCGCAGATGGCAATGCCGATCCCGGCGCCCATCCTTGACGGCACGGCCCGCAGCATGTCCCCGGCCGCAAAGAATCGGCGCTCGTCGAACAGCCCGTAGGTCGGCAGGAACAGTTTCCGGTGGATATGCCGGATCTCGCCGTCCTCGAGAAGGACGCCGGCGATGAACAGCCGGTGGTCGGACGATTCTTCGACGAAGGATGCGACGACGGACAGGCCCCGCGTCGCGGCGACGAGCGTGTTCAGCCGCGGATCGCCGGCACGCATGGCCACATCCGAGGACAGATCCTGGAGGAGATAGCCGGTCAGCCCGAGTTCCGGGAACACGACCAGGTCCACATGCTTGGAGCGCGCGTTCTCGATGATCTCGAGATGACGGGCGAGGTTGTCCTCGACGGCCCCGAGCGCAGGAGCGATCTGGGCAAGGGCGATCCTGCGGGGCTGCACCGGGCGAGCATACCCGAGCCGGAGGGCGATCCCGTTGCAGGCGACGTGCGCGCGACTGATCTCGACGGCGTAGATGTGAGGTGACGCGACGGACTGTGGATGCTAGGCTTCCGGGCACCCGCGACCGAGTGGCCAGATCGGCCTAACGCGCGCGGCAATCGCCCTGCCGGCCAATCTCGCGTCCAGGGGCCGGCAAATTGGCAGGTGGAGGAGATCAGATGACCCAACGCACCTCACGGTCGCCCGTCCTCGCGCTCGTCGCGACGGCGGCGATCATCTTTGCAGCGTGTGGAGGCGCCGCAACGGATGCCCCGACGACGACGCCGACGACGGCCCCGACGACGGCCCCGACCGACGCCCCCACGTTCAATGGCACGAGTTACCCGGAGACTGGCGATGCACCGTGTGGCGTCGCCCCGTACACCGGCAACTTCAAGAAGATCACCGCGGTCGATCGGCTGACCGTCAAGTTCGACCTGTGCGCTCCTGACGTTGCCTTCCTGTCGAAGGTCGCCTTCAGCGCGTTCGGCATCCAGGACTCCGACTACCTGACGGCCCACATGGCCGACAAGTCGATCCTCGACCAGCCGAATGGCACCGGCCCGTACATGCTGGACACCTGGGACAAGGGCAACCGCCTCGTTCTCAAGGCGTTCGACGGCTACTGGGGCACCAAGGCGCTGACCCCGAACGCAGAATTCCGCTGGAGCGACCAGGCAGCTCAGCGCTGGCTCGAGCTTCAGGCCGGCAGCGTCGATGGCATCGACAACCCCGGGACCGATGACATCGCGGCCATCAAGGCC
>JBDTQY010000200.1:0-2481 GCA_039931955.1 Chloroflexota bacterium | reverse complement strand
GCTGTTCCTGCGCCGGACCGTACGGCCATCGGCTGCTCGGGATCGACGTCGAGACGTCCCACGAGTTCGAGCGCGAGATCTCCCGCGGGTGCGAAGGAATCAAGCCAGGCTGGATCCGGGTGAACTTCAACTACTTCATCAGCGAGGCGGTCTTCGAATACATCCTCGAGGCCGTTGAGGTGATCGCGAGGGACGGCTGGCGGCTGATCCCCCAGTACCGCTTCGATCCAGCCACCGGGCTGTGGCGCCACCGGACGGAGCCCGCCGAGGCTCCGCTGAGCCTGCGCGACGTCGGGTATCCGGACGGAACGATGCGCTTCAAGTCGCACCGCCACCGCGTCCCGGAAGCGAGCCTCCGCGAATACATCGAGGCGGCTCGCGAGATCGTCGCGCAGCCCGGGCTGGGGCCCGTCGAGGCACTTGATCGTTCGGTGGTCGGCCATGACTTCGAGGACCTGCGCTGGTTCTGGCTGCCGGAGGAGGTCGAGGCGGAGCTGGCGCGGGGTTGATGCCCGGGTTCGATCCGGCTACCGGGCTCTGGCGCCCGCCGGCCCGCGCCGCCCGCCGGCCCGCGGCGCCCACCCGGCCCGCGCCGTCTGACTGCGTATTCGCGGATACGTTCCGATCGGCTGAGATGCGCTAGCGTTCCGGTGATCGAGGCTGTCATCACCTCGGCGCCGCGCGAAACGAGCGGAGTCTCCTCGCCATGACCCGAACCGACCAGGCGCCATGACTGCCGAACGAGGCCCGCGTCCACCCCGCATTCCACCGGGCCCCGGCCAGGAATCCGTCTGGGACTACCCGCGCCCGCCGCGGCTGGAGCCGGTGCCGGAGCGCCTTCGGGTCGTGATCGATGGCGAACTCGTCGCCGACACGACGCGTGGACTCCGGGTCCTCGAGACGGCCGGTGCGCCCGTCTACTACTTTCCGCCTGCGGACGTTCGGGTCGACCGGCTCAGCCCCTCGCCGCACACCTCGTTCTGCGAGTGGAAGGGGAGCGCCTCGTACGTCGCCTACGAGTACGGCGGGCGGAGGATCGAGAACATTGCCTGGACCTACCCGGAACCAAGCCCCGGCTATGAGTCCATCGCCGGTCACCTCGCGTTCTACGCCACGCTGGTCGATGAAGCCTGGGTTGGTGACGAGCAGGCAACGCCACAGCCCGGGCGATTCTACGGCGGCTGGGTGACCTCGAAGATCGTCGGTCCGATCAAGGGCGAGCCCGGCTCGGCCGACTGGTAGCCTCCCCGCGGACGCGACGGTTCAGCTGTCGCCGAGGGGCACGCCCATCACGTTGAATCCACCGTCCACGTAGATCACCTCGCCGGTCACCGCCGATGACAGGTCGGAGCTCAGCCACACGGCGGTCTTGCCGACATCCTCGGGCGTGATGTTCGAGCGCAGGGGAGCCACGTCCGCGAATGAGCCGTAGAGCTTCTTGAAGCCCGCAATGCCCGCCGCGGCCAGCGTTCGCACGGGACCGGCACTGATGGCGTTCACCCGGATGCCATCCGGACCGAGATCCGCGGCCAGGTATCGCACGCTCGCCTCAAGGGCGGCCTTGGCGACCCCCATCACGTTGTAGTGGGCGACCACCTTTTTTGCCCCGTAGTAGCTCAGGGTCAGGATGGTGGATCCTGCGTGCAGCATCGGGCGCGCCTCGCGGACCAGGGCGACCAGCGAGTAGGTCGAGACGTCGAGGGCGAGGGCGAACCCTTCGCGTGACGTGTCCACGAACGTCCCCTCCAGGTCCTCGCGACGAGCGAACGCGAGGGCGTGGACCAGGATGTCGATCTCGCCGTGGGCGGCCTGCCACTTGCCCATGACGGCCCGGATCTGGTCGTCCGACTGGACGTCGCACGGTTCGATGAAAGTAGATCCGATCGACTCGGCCAGTGGGCGGACCCGTCGTTCGATCAGGCTCTCGACACTGGAGAAGCCCACGATCGCGCCCGCATCGTGGAGCGCCTTGGCGATCCCCCAGGCGATCGAATGATCATTCGCGACGCCGAAGATCAGCGCCTTCCTACCCTCGAGCAAACCCATTCGTCGCCTCCACGCCTCCGTGGCTCGGCCGATGCACCGGCTTTGGAACCGGGTCGGCCGAACGCTTCGCCGGAGACTACCATCGGCGCATGCCCGCGATCGACCCGAGTGTCCTCTCGACGCCAGCGCATCTGCGCGCGGCGCTGACCGGAGTTCGGGCCCTGGTGCTCGACGCCGACGGCGTGCTCATATACGCGGGCGTGGCGCTGCCGGGCGCCGTGGATGCGCTGAGTCTCCTCGAAGGGGCGTCGATTCCCTACCGCGTGGTGACGAACTACTCATCGGCGCATCGGCGGTCACTCGCGGCGCGCGTCTCGCAGACGTTCGGCCGGCCTGTCGATCCCGCCCACCTGATCACGGCCGCCAGCGCAGCGGCCGCCCACACGGGGCGCCACTACGCGGGCCAACCCCTGTTCGTGCTCGCGTCCGGCGATG
>JBDTQY010000199.1:0-8114 GCA_039931955.1 Chloroflexota bacterium | reverse complement strand
TGGCGAGCGCGGTGGCCGTTGGCTCCGCGCGCTGGACGCGCTACCTCGCAACGATGCCAGATCGATTCCGGGATGAGCCGATCCCTGGGCTGCGAGCCGCCGGCCGGGCCGGTCGGGCCGCATTCGGCCCGAAAGATTCGATCCGCGACGTCCTTCCGGAGTCAGCCACCGAGCCGTTCCTCAAGGCGATCGACCGATTGCTCAAGCTCATCGCGCGCTGGGAGCTGGAGTGGCACGACTAGTTCCACGAGCGCCCGTACGTCAGGACCACGGGCGATCCTCGGCGCGAACGGCCCCCGGCGCGATCGATCACCGGCTAGGAGGCCCCGGCTACCAGATCCAGGGGATGAGGCGTCGAGTCCGCGACGCATAGGCCGGATAGCCGGGGTAGCGATCGGCCAGCCATGCTTCTTCGCGCCGGCGCTTCAGGTCCAGGACGATCGCCAGGGCCAGCGACGCCAATAGCGCAGCGGCCGATGCGCGGACGAAAGACCAGCCGATCGCGCCGAGGATCAGGGCCCCGTAGACGGGATGCCGGACGAGTCGATAGGCGCCGGTCTCGATCAGACGAGCGCCCTCGCGCGGGTGGGGGACTGCTGTAAGGGCGTTACCGCCCTGTAATCCGGCGAGGCCCGCGACTCCGAGGAGGGCGCTGAGCGCCAGGAGCAGCAGGCCGGCGAGGGCCAGCGGCATGCCGTCGCCACCGGGGGAGGAGCCGGGCAGGCCGATCCCTGCGGCACCGATGACCACAAACAGGATCAGCTGGAGGACGACCCACCCTTCGCCTCGAGGCCCGAGCGCTGGCACCTTGCTCATGCGCGGATCCTACCCCGCCGCCGCGAGCTCCTCCGGATCGAACGCCTCGTGCAGGAATCGTGACGGGGCCGCGGGATCGTAGGACAGGGTCAGGGAGCGCCGAGCCCGCGTCCATGCGACATATGCCAGGCGCCGCTCCTCCTCCAGCGCGCGTAGTGGGTCCTCGGCCTCGGTAATGGATCGAGCGCTTGGAAAGCGGCCGTCGTCGAGTCCGATGACCGCCACGTGATCGAATTCGAGGCCCTTCGTCCCGTGTGCCGTGGCGAGGGTCAGCGGCGCGTCATCGCGCCGCAGTCGAGCGAGGTGGGCCCGAAGGGTCGCGATCGCCGACTCGAGGCTCTCGAGCGTTTCATGCGCTGGAGCCCATGCGAGGAGGGAACCGGCAACTTCCTCCGCCGCGGGCCCGGACTCCTGGCGGGCCTGGGCAAGTCTGGTGAGCAGCGGAGCTCGTCGATCAAGCCGACGGGCGATGGCGATGAGGGTGTCGATGTGTGGCGAGTCGACCGGCAGCTCGATACCCGCTGCCCGGAACGGAACGTCGAGTGCGAGGCAGGCCGCAACGGCCGGAATGAGCTCGCGATTGGTTCTCGCCAGCACGGCTCGCGTCGCGTCGTCGTCCGGCCACGAGCGGATGAGGGATGTACACGTCTCGATCGGGTCAGGCTCCGGCAGCGACGGCGCGAGGATCAGGGTGCCAATGGCCAGGCGGCGGGCCCGGATGGTCTTGGCGAAGCGCTCGGTGTTGTGGCTCACCAGGCGCACCGCCCGCTCGACAACGATGCCCGGGCACCGGTAGTTGGTCGCGAGGTCGTGACGCCGCAGGTCGGGGAGCGACGTGGCCGCAAGGCCCAGCAGCCGCCTTACGTCAGCGAGCCGCCAACCGTAGATCGACTGGTCATCGTCCCCGACGAGGAAGATCCGGTTGGCTGGAGCGGCGAGTAGCAGGGCCATCCGGAGTTGCATCCGGTCGAGATCCTGGGCCTCATCTACGAGCAGGTGATCGCAGCGGGCGCGCCACCGCGCGAGGACATCCTGGTCGGTCTCGAGGACGAGGACGGCGCGGGCGACGAGATCGTCGAAATCGAGCCCCTCGGCTTGCTGGAGCGCCTGCTCATAGGCCACATAGGCTCTCGCGGACGGGCCTGCCTCTGGGTCTGCGGCCACCTTCGCTGCATCCACCCGGAGGTCGAGCTTCAGGCGCGAAATGATCAGGTCGAGTCGCCGGCGTTGGGACGCGGAGAATTCGGGAAGGATCTCGCGGAGGACCTCGTCTCGATCGAGGAGTGGCCCGGTCGGCTTCCCCGCGTCCCGGAGGATCTCCAGACCGAGCGCGTGGAACGTGCGCACCCGGACCGGGATTGATGATGACGCCGCAGGGCCCGCTGGCTCGGCGGCGCTTTGCAGTTCCGCGGCGCCCGCTGGCTCGGCGGCAGGCCCTGACCCTCGAAGGGCTGCAGCAAGGCGCTCGGCCAGCTCCTCCGCTGCCCTTCGGTTGAACGTGACTGCGGTAACGCGGCCAGCATCGACGCCACCAGCAAGCAGCCAGGCGATCCGGGCAACGAGCGTTGATGTCTTGCCACTACCCGCCGGGGCGATGCACAGGATGGGCCCGGGTGGTGCGGTGGCCGCCGCCCGTTGCTCGGGGTCAAGCCGTGCCAGGCGCTCGGTCAGACCGGCGTTCTCAGTCATCCGAGCCAGTCTCCGGGTCACCACATGCCTGTCACTCAACGAGGACGGCCTGTGCATCATCGCGGCTCTAGGATTGGCGCTGTGACCAGTAAGCCGTCCAGTACCCCACTGCCGAGCGCCCTCGCCGCCACGCTCAAGAACCTACCCGACCGCCCCGGTGTGTACCTCATGAAGGACGCGCGGGGCGAGGTCATCTACGTCGGCAAGGCGCAGAGCCTGCGGAGCCGCGTGCGGAGCTACTTTCAGAAGGAGGCGCCGGGCGGCGAGATCCACCGCATCCGGAGCGTGATCGAGAAGGTCGTCGACGTCGAATACACGCTCACCGACTCGATCTCGGAGGCATTGCTCCTCGAAGGCAACCTGATCAAGCGGTTCCAGCCGCCCTTCAACGTTCGACTCAAGGACGACAAGAGCTACCCGTACATCAAGGTCACCCTGGGGGACGACTTCCCGCGGATCGAGCGAACGCGGAGGCTGCCGCCGGACGGGAGCCGCTACTTCGGGCCGTACGCCTCTGCGTCGAGCGTCGACGAGGCGATGAACCTGGTCCGTCGAATCTTTCCGTTCCGGACCTGCACCATCGACATCCGGGACGGAGAACGAGCACTCCAGCGGCCCTGCCTTCTTTACCACATCAAACGCTGCCAGGGCCCGTGCATCGAAGCCGTGACGAAGGACGCCTATCGCGCGGACATTGCCCAGGTCGAGCTGTTTCTCGAAGGTCGCCAGGAATCGGTCGCCAATGCCCTTCGGGTCGAAATGGCCCACGCCTCGGACCGGACGGACTACGAGGCCGCCGCCGCCTACCGCGACAAGGTGCGGGCGATCGAGCGGACCATGGAGAGCCAGAAGATGGCCGCCTTCGCCAAGACCGACCTCGACCTGATCGGCCTTGCCCGCCAGGACAACCAGGCAGCGGTCCAGCTCTTCGTCATCCGCGACGGCAAGGCGGTGGGTCGCGATGTCTTCACGCTGGCGGCGCCGCGGGACACCGCTGACGACGAGATTCTGAGCGGCTTCGTGCTCCAGTACTACGCCCGGGCCACCAGCGTTCCGCGCGAGGTTGCCGTCCCGTTACGGCTGCCGGACCACGTCGATCTGGAGCAGTTCCTGACGGATCGCCGCGCGGCCACGACGGCCCACGGTGCTCGCTCAGCTGCCGTCCGCCTCTACGCCCCGCAGCGTGGCGAGCGCAGGAGATTGATGGAGCTGGCCACGCGGAACGCGGCCGAAATGCTCGCCCGCGAGCAAGCTCGCTGGCTGGCCGACCAGGGCAAGACCCTGGCCGCGCTCGAGGAACTGGCCGCCGCCCTCGACCTGCCCGTCCTCCCGGCGCGTATCGAGTGCTACGACATTTCGACATTCCAGGGCACGAACTCGGTGGGCAGCATGGTCGTCTTCGAGGACGGGCGTCCGCGAACCGGCGAGTATCGGCGCTTCGAAATCAAGACCGTGGCTGGCCAGAGCGATGTCGCCAGCCACCAGGAGGTGCTTCGCCGCCGCTTCCGGAACACGAAGAGCGGCGAGGAGGGCAGTGCCGAAGAGCGGCGTTGGGCCATGCCGGATCTCGTGATCATCGACGGCGGTCGGTCGCAGGTGACTGCGGCCAAGGCGGTCCTCGATGAACTGGGCCTGCACGACTTGCCGATGGCCGGTCTTGCCAAGGAGCGCGAGGAGCTGGTGCTGCCGGATCGCATCGAGCCGGTCCTCTTACCCACGACGTCGCAGGCCCTCTACCTCGTCCAGCGGCTTCGTGACGAGGCCCATCGGTTCGCGATCACCTATCACCGCGCGCTCCGCGCCCGGCGCTCCGTGCGCTCGGCCTTCGACGACCTGCCCGGGATCGGGCCACGGCGCCGAGGGGCGCTCCTTCGCGTCTTCGGGTCCGTCAAGCGGGTTCGGGAGGCTCCGGTCGAGCAGATCGCGGCCGTGCCGGGGATCGGGCCGGCCCTTGCCGCGCGGATCAAGGAAGCCCTCCAGTCCTGAGGTTGGGGAGCCGACCCCGGTAGCGCCGCATGCGCGCCCCCGGGTGCGCCAGCTGTACGGCATGCGGAGCAGCCGTTCGCACGCCGATGCGCGCGCCCTAGTATCATCCGCCGTCGATGCGTAGGACCGCACTGATCCTGATTGCCGTCATCGGCGTGTTCGCTCTCGTGATCGACTTCTGGCCCAAGCTTCGGCTGCCCGGGTTCGACAGTGAGAGTGGTTCGCGTCTGATCGAGACGAAGCTCGGCCTCGACCTGCAGGGTGGCCTGAAGGTCGAGTATCGCGTCACGCCCGCCGGGGGGAAGACGCCGACCGCCGCCGATCTGGCCGTGGTGCGAGAGATCATGGACCGGCGCGTCAACTCGACTGGCGTCTCCGAGCCCGTCGTGGTGACGTCCGGCACGGACCGGATCGTGGTGGAACTCCCCGGCGTTACGGATACGGCGTCAGTGCGCCAACTGGTTGGACAGACCGGGCGCCTCGACTTCGTGCCAATTCCGACGGCTACAAATGTGGCACAGGGTCAGACGCTCGACCTGAGCAACGCCACGAAGTGCCCGGAATCCGGGACCGTGACCCAGATCTGCATTCTCTTCTCGGGCGACCAGCTCGAATCTGCGAGCGTCGGTTCCGATCAGCGTGGCAACCGCGCAGTCAACTTCAAACTCAAGTCCGGCGGCGCCGATCTGTTCGCAAAGTGGACGGCATCACATGTCCAGGAGCAGTTCGCGATCGTGCTGGACTCGGCCGTCATCTCATCCCCGGTCATCCAGGGTGCGATCACCGGCGGGAACGTTCAGATCACGAGTGGCGGCATCGGTGGCTTCCCGCAGAAGGAGGCCAAGCAGCTGGTGGATGTCCTGGCCTTCGGCGCGCTGCCGTTCCCGGTCGAGGAACTGTCCAGTGACACCATTGCGCCAACCCTGGGACTCGAGTTCTTCCACAAGAGCGTGCTCGCTGGCGGTATCGCGGTCCTATTGGTCCTGATCTTCATGGTGCTGCACTATCGTCTGCCCGGCTTGGTGGCCAGCGGGGCCCTCATCTACTACGCGCTGGTCCTGTTCGCCATCTTCCGGCTCATTCCGGTGACCCTGACCCTCGCCGGCATAGCCGGCTTCGTGCTCTCGGTGGGCATGGCCGTGGACGCCAACATCCTGATTTTTGAGCGCTCGAAGGAGGAACTGCGGCTCGGCAAGTCGCTGCCTCAGGCGATTGAAGCCGGCTTCTCGCGGGCCTGGAATTCGATCCTGGACTCCAATGTGTCCAGCCTGATCACGGCTTCTATCCTGTACTTCTTCGGCTCGTCGGTCATCCAGGGCTTCGCGCTTGTCCTGATCCTGGGTGTTCTCGTCTCGATGTTCTCGGCGATCACGGTCACCCGGACCTTCCTGCGCATCGTCGTGGCGCAAAGCTGGGCGCGCAAGGCGGCGTTGTACGGCATTTCTGAATCCGAGTTCACGTATCGACCAACCGGCCGTCCGGCGCGCCGCGGAGTGACGCCCGGTGTTTGACGTCATCGGGAAACGACGTTGGTTCTTCGCGTTCTCTCTTCTCATCACCATCCCGGGCCTGATCTTCATCCTGTTGACGCCGTTCAGCGGCGGCCAGGCGGGACTCAAGTTCTCCATCGACTACACGGGCGGGACGACCTGGTCCATCCGGTTCGCCGACCCGAGCGTCACGACGGCACAGGTCCGCGATGAACTGGTAAAGCTCGATCAGGCCGACGCCACGGTGGTCCTGACCGGCGCCGGGTTCTATGACATTCGTCTTTCGAAGTTGGACCTGCGGTCCGCCGAGCCCTCGCCGACGCCTGTTCCGAGCCCGTCGGCAGCCCCATCAGCAGCGCCCTCGTCGGCAGCCCCTTCGGCCGCACCCTCGTCAGCAGCCCCTTCAGCAGCGGTCTCATCCAGCCCCGGGGCCTCGACTGCTCCCTCGCCGACGCCCTCGCCGACGCCCTCGCCGACGGCTGCTCCCTCACCGACACCCTCACCGACCCCCTCGCCGTCTCCGTCCGCGTCACCTGCCCCCCTGGGTAACACGCAGGTGCCAACCGACGGCGAGATCGGCCGCATCGCAACCGGCCTTCAGGCCGCCCTCGGGCCGATCGCGGAACAACGCTCCCTGAGCTCGATCGGAGCGGTCGTCAGTTCGGACCTGATCAATCAGGCCATCGTCCTGATCCTCGTGGGCAGTCTCGGCATCCTCGCCTGGATCACGCTCCGGTTCCGGGATGTCAAGTTCGGCGTTGCCGCACTCGTGGCGCTCCTGCACGATGTCATCGTCGTGCTCGGCGTGTTCGCGATCCTGGGGACATTCTTCGACGTCGAAATCGACGGCCTGTTCGTGACGGCGATGCTGACCGTCATCGGATTCAGCGTCCACGACACGATCGTCGTCTTCGACCGCGTCCGCGAGAACCGCGTCCGCCATGCCGGCGAGCCGTTTGCGGAAGTCGTCAACCACTCGCTCCTGCAGACCTTTGGTCGCTCCGTGACCACCAGCTTCACGGTGGTGCTGACGCTGACTGCATTGCTCCTGTTCGGGGGATCGGCGACGGAGGAATTTGTTCTCGCGCTGCTGATCGGGATCATCTCCGGCACGTATTCGTCGATCTTCAACGCGAGCCCGCTCCTCGTCGTCTGGCAGGAACGGGAAGACCGAGCGCGGGGCCGTCCGGTCGGACCGGCGTCCGCGCGACGAGCTTCCGCGTAGTCGCCCGGAGAGCGGCTGTGCAGCCGCTCGTGGCATCCTGAGGTCGTGCTCCAACCCCGGACCCGATGGGTCCTTCCTGAGCCGCCCGATCCGCCCGCTGAGCTGGTCGCGGCCGCGGCTGCTCTTGGCCTGGGTTCGTGGGCAGCGTCGCTTCTGATGCGCCGCGGCGTGTCCGACCCTGAGGCGCTTGCGCGGCATCTCGGAGATCCGCGCGACGCGCTCCACGACCCGGCCCTCCTGCCGGATTCGGATCGCTTCATCGAGCGCGTCCGTACGGCGCGAGAATCCGACGAGGTGATTCTTGTCTTCGGTGACTTCGACGCCGATGGGATCACCGGGCTGGCTGTCATGACCCTTGCCCTGCGGCGCTTCGGCGTGAAGGTCATTCCGTACGTTCCGTCACGGCTGGACGAGGGCCACGGGCTTTCGCTGGCCGGCTTGGATGCGGCTGAGCGCCAGGGCGCCGGCGTCATCGTGACGGTTGACACGGGCACGACCAGCATCACCGAGATCGCCGAGGCCCGGCGCCGTGGGATCGACGTCCTCGTGACGGACCATCATCGAGTCCCCGATTCGCTTCCAGCCGCGGTGGCTATTGTCAACGCCCACCGACCCGATAGCCGCTACCCGGATGCGCGCCTGTCCGGCGCCGGCATCGCCTTCGCCCTGGCGCGCTTGCTCCTCGGCTCGGACGGCGCGCCCGACCTCGCAGATCTCGCGGCGATTGGAACTGTCGCTGATGTCGCGCCGATCCTGGGCGAGAACCGGGCGATCGTGCGCCTCGGTCTGGAGCGAATTCGCACCCTCCCGCGCCCCGGACTCGCGGCGCTACTGGCGAAGGCGAACATCGGTCCGGCGGCGGTGGATGTGGAAACGATGGCTTTTGCGCTTGCCCCACGTCTGAACGC
>JBDTQY010000198.1:0-2118 GCA_039931955.1 Chloroflexota bacterium | reverse complement strand
CGCCGAGGAGATCCTGATCCTCGACGAGCAGAAGCGCCAGCATCCCATCGACGAACTCGAGGAAGTCCTCTCGGTCGACGAGCTGCGGGAGATGCAGTCGGCGGTCCGCAACGTCTATGTCGACCCGTCCGTGTCCGACTACATCGTCCGGCTCGTCACGGCGTCACGGAGTCACCCGGACGTCTACCTGGGTGCGTCCCCGCGCGGCTCGATTGCGCTCTACCGGGCCGGCCAGGCGCTCGCTGGCCTGCTCGGTCGCGACTACGTCCTGCCCGATGACGTCAAGGCGCTCGCGGAGTCGGCGCTCGCCCACCGGCTGATCATCAAGACCAGCTCGTCCGTCCACGATATCCAGGCCGGTCACATCGTGGCCGAGTTGCTGGAGACCACCCCGATCGAGGATGTGACGCCGATGGGTCGACAGGGGTCACGTGCGCGGCCCGTGGAAGTCAGCCCGCGACTGACCGCCTCGGAGGCCTGACCGGATCGCGGCAGCGCACCATGCGACGATTGTTCCGGAGGCTGGAACTGCTGCTCATTGCCACCGTGCTGGCGATCGCGGCATTCTCGACGGGTCTGCCGTTCCTGTTCTACCTGGTCTACCTCGCGATCTTCGTCGTCGGTGGCTCGTACGTACTCACGCGCCTGGGACTGAGCGACCTGGAAGCCGGCTACTCCGTCAGCCAGTTGTCGGGTCACGTCGGCGATCGCCTCCAGGTCACGTATACGGTCCGAAACACCTCTCGCATGCCGAAGCCCTGGCTCGAAATCCACAATCCCACGTCGTTGCCAGCCGGGTTGCCTGGACGCGCCATCGGACTTGGCGCGATGTCGGAGCGCTCGTGGCTTGTCCGGACGCCGCTGACGCGACGCGGCCATTTCCGCATCGAGCCGCTCCAGATCCAGACCGGGGACCCCTTCGGCCTGTTCCGTTCGTCGGCGGCCGTTGGTTCCGGGGTCACGGCGGTTGTCTATCCGCGTGTCGATCCGCTGCCGCTCTGGAGCCTTCCGCCGGCCAACGTGGACGGCAGCCGCGCGATGCCCGATAGGACGCTGCAGACGTCTCCCCTGGCCACGACGGTACGGCCATGGGCCCCCGGAGATGCGTTCAATCGGATCCACTGGAAGTCGACCGCCCGGCACGGCGAGATCCAGGTCAAGGAGTTCGAGCTCGAGCAGACCGCCGACGCCTGGATCATCCTGGATCTCGAGCAAGCGTCGCAATTGGGTCTTGGCGATGACTCAACGATCGAGGTTGGGGTCCGGGCCGCGGCGTCGGTCGCGGACAAGGCCATTGCCGAGAACCGGGCGGTCGGGCTGACGGTGAACGCGCATCGGCTTGGGCAGGTGCCGCCAGATCGTGGCGGGCGACAGCGGTTGAAGGTCATGCAGTTGCTCGCCGCCGTCGAGGGCGACGGTGGGTCCCCACTGTCAGAGGCGCTGATCTCGACGATCCCCCGAATCCGTCGCGGCACGACGGTCGTGATCATCACGCCCTCATTGAGCCCGGATTGGGTACGGCCGCTCGTCGGCCTCCGCTCGCGTGGTGTCGGATGCGTTGCCGTGACCTTCGATCTCGCTTCCTTCGACCAGGTCACGCGGGGCGAGGCATCGCGATCGGACGAAGCCCCACCCCCGGCGTCTTCCGATGCGTCCACGGACGACCGCGAGGGTGCCGAGGTCACACGGCGGACCCGTGAATTGGGTCATGCGTTGGCCGAGTTCGGCATCGGCGCTCATACGCTGGTTCCGGGCGTGCCTCTCGGGAACCTCCTGGCCCGATGAGCGCCAACACCAGTTCGGATGAATCGCTGCCCGTCGCGAGTTGGGGGCGTTGGCTGCTTCGCGGTCCGCGCGAGGGCTGGGCGACCCTGGCCGCGGTCGTGGTCCTGGTGCTCACGTTGGCCTGGTCCATCGACGATGCGCGGTGGGTTCGAGGTGCTGGCGCGCTGACGGACTACCTGCCCCAGGTCGGCATTGCCGGCGTCCTCGTCGGCTTCGCCGGCGCCAAGCTCGGCTGGGGACGCTGGACGACCCACCTGATCGGAGTCGCGTTCGCCGCGCTCATCCTCCCGGTGGTCGCAGGTGGCCTCGTCCTGGGCGACGCTGTGTCCGGCT
>JBDTQY010000197.1:0-3749 GCA_039931955.1 Chloroflexota bacterium | reverse complement strand
ATCGTCGCTGTCAACAAGATCGACAAGCCGGATGCGAATCCGGAGCGCGTCAAGACCGAGTTGACCGAGGCCGGGATCGTCGTCGAGGAGTACGGCGGCGATACACCACTCGTGCCAGTTTCGGCCAAGAGTGGGCTGGGTCTCGACGACCTGGTCGAGATGGTCCTCCTGGTTGCTGACCTCCAGGACCTGAAGGCCAACCCGGATCGACCCGCGATCGGCACGATCGTGGAGGCGCGCATGGACCGGACCCGAGGTGCCGTGGCCACGGCCCTCGTTCAGACAGGAACACTGCGCGTCGGGGACGTGATCGTCGTCGGCGAAACGTTCGGTCGCGTCCGCGCCCTCGAGAACGATCGCGGCAAGCGAATTACGAAGGCCGGACCGGCAACTGCGGCCGTGGTCCTCGGCCTGTCGGAGGTGCCGCAGGCCGGCGACATCCTGCGGGCTGTGGCTGACGAGAAGGCAGCTCGAACGCTGGTCGATGCCCGCAAGGCCGCGGCAGCCGTCAAGCACGGGGACGGCAGTGGCCGCGCGACGCTCGAGGACCTCTACCGGCAGATCCAGGCGGGCCAGGCCAAGGAACTGCGGATCATCCTGAAGGCGGACGTGTCGGGCTCCCTCGGGGCCATCACCCATTCCCTGGGCCAGTTGGCGACCGACGAGGTCAAGATCAACGTCCTGCACGAGGGTGCGGGTGAGATCTCGGACAACGACATTCTCCTTGGTGCGGCATCCAACGCGATCGTGGTCGGCTTCAATACCAAGATCAGCGAGACGGCCCGCCGGGCCGCAGAGACCGAGGGCGTCGACGTTCGCCTGTACGACATCATTTACCAGCTCACTGATGACATCGAGAAGGCTCTTGGAGGGCTGCTTGAGCCCGAGATCGTCGAGGTCATCGAGGGCCGCGCCGAGGTCCGCAAGCTGATCAAGGTCGGCAAGACCCAGGTCATCGGCGGGTCATACGTGACCGAGGGCCGCATGGTCAAGGGTGGCGCCCGGGTATGGCGTGGCGGGAAGATGATCGTGTCGGACCGGATCGAGTCCCTCCGGCGCTTCCGCGACGACGTGCGCGAAGTGGCCCAGGGTTTCGAGTGCGGCATCGGCCTCGTCGGGTTCTCCGACCTGCAGGAAGGCGACATCATCGAATGCTTCACGTCGCAGTCCGTGAGCCGGTCGCTGTCGTCCTGACGGCGGAGCTCGGTTCCCCACGGACCACCTGCAGATGACACAGCGTACCGACCGGCTCAACGAACTCCTGCGCCAGGAGATCGGGGTGATCATGGCGCGCGACATTGCAGATCCTCGCATCGGTTTCGTCACGGTCACCGAGGTCGACTCGACTGCGGATCTGTCGCACGCCAAAGTGTGGGTCAGCATCATCGGCACAGCCGACGAGCGGAAGGAGACCCTTCGGGCGCTGACCCATGCAATGCCGTTCATTCGTCGCGCGCTTGGCCCGAGGATCAGGATCCGTAGGATCCCGGAACTTCACGTGGTCGCCGACGAGACGCTCGAGCGCGGGACCCGGGTCCTCCAGTTGCTGCACGACATTGGGGCAGGGAACGCGATCGGCGAGCATGAGCCAGTGGAGGACTCGCTGCCGACGCCCATCGCCCGGCTTCCCCACGAGGGGGACGCTCCGGAGCCGATTACGGACCCGGATGCCCTTTCCGGCGCGCCCTCCCGCACCGGCCCCGGTGGCAAACCCATCCGGCGACGGCGAAGTGGCGGGCCGACGTCGAAGCCAGGGCGTCGACCAACGACGCGCCGACGGGGAGGCCCAGGATGAGGCACTTGCTGGACCCGTGGCTGGCGGATGTGCCCGCCTCGACGCTTGCGGCACTGCGAGCGGCACGGTCGGTCCTCGTCGTCAGCCACGAGAACCCCGATGCCGACACGCTCGGCGCCGCACTCGGGATCCGTGAATTGCTCATCGCCCGCGGTGCTTCGGCCGACGTTGTGTGCACCGATGTGCCGCCACCGCTCTATGACTTCATGGCGGGAATCGAGCTCTTCTCCACCGACCCAGGGGCGGGCGCCTCGTACGACTTGCTGGTGATCGTCGACTGCGGTTCGCTGGAGCGGGTTGGCCCGGTGCGCGACCGGCACGCCGAGCTCTTCGCCTCGCTCCCGACGCTTGTCATCGACCATCACGCCTCGAACGGAGCGGCCGCCGCCGCCGACTGGGTGGACCCGAGCGCGGGCGCCACGTGCGAGATGGTGGCGCTGATCGCCACGGCACTAGACGTTCCGCTGGACGCGGGTGACGGTCGTCTGGCGGCGGCCCTGATGGCCGGGATCGTCATGGACACGGCGACCTTCGCGCATCCAAACGCCACGCCGCGGACCCTCGCCGTATCCGCCGCTCTGGTCGCCGCCGGGGCGCCGCTGTCTGAGATCTCGCGCCGACTGTACCGGTCGAAGCCGGACGTCCAGTTGCGGTTGTTCGGTCGCGTTCTCCAGCGGCTCGAATCGACGGCTGGTGGCCTCGTAATCCACTCGTCGATGACGAAGGCCGACATCACCGAGGTCGGGGCGCTCAGCGCACACTCCGAGGGGATCATTGACCTCCTGTCGCAGGCGGAAGCGGCCGAGGTGGCCATTCTCTTCAAGGAGGCGGGGCCAACCTCGACACGAATCTCCATCCGGACCAGGCCAGGGGGGGTTGACGCGACCGTCCTGACCGGTCTCTTCGGTGGCGGAGGACACGCCCGGGCTGCCGGCGCCAGCCTTGAGACGGACCTCCCCACGGCTCGCCGTCGCGTGCTCCCGGAGGCCGAGCGCCTCGCAGCCGCGATTCTGCGCTGACCATGCCTCGACGGCGTCCTGATATCGGCGGCCTGGAGGGCGTCCTGATCGTCAACAAACCAGCGGGTCCGACCTCACATGACGTCGTTGCCCTGGTGCGGCGGCTGAGCAGCACGCGGAGGATCGGACACGGCGGCACCCTGGACCCCTTTGCATCCGGGGTCCTGCCCCTCTTCCTCGGCGGGGCCACGAGGCTCGTCGAGTACCACCTGGGCGATCGCAAAGGTTATCGAGCGACCGTCTGTTTCGGGTCTTCGTCGACGACGGACGACCTCCAGGGAGAGCTCACCCCGGTGGACGGCCCGGCGCTGGATTCCGAGTCCGTCACAGGGGCCCTCGCTGGGTTCCTCGGTGAGATCAGCCAGCGGCCGCCGCCGTTCTCCGCAATCCAGGTCGGGGGACGAAGGGCCTACGCGATGGCACGGGCAGGAACGCCCCTCGAGCTGCCTGCCCGACTCGTCACCATCCACGCCCTGGACCTGGTGGCCTGGAATGCCGATGATCCCGGGCGACCCATCGCGGTTCTCGACGTGGCATGTTCGGCCGGCACCTACGTGCGCGCGCTCGCACGCGACCTTGGAATGAGGCTCGGGTCGGCTGCCTACCTCGGGGCCCTCATCCGAACCAGCAGCGGGCCATTCGGCATCGCAGACGCCGTCGCCCTTGATGATCTTCGCGTGGCTGCGGCGGACGGCCCCGGAGCCCTGGTTCCCTTTCTGAAACCCTCCGATGCCGGGCTTGACCATCTCGCGTCCATCCGTCTGTCCACGGAGGAGATCCGCGATGCGGCGATGGGCCGCTTCGTCCGGCCACGGAGCGGTCTGTCCGGCCTGACAGCTGGCGAACCCATCCGTCTCGTCGACGATCGGGATCGGATCGTTGGCATCGGCGAACTCGACGGTGCGAGGATCGCTCCGTCGAAGATGATCGCCGGC
>JBDTQY010000196.1:0-14132 GCA_039931955.1 Chloroflexota bacterium | reverse complement strand
TCAAGGACGGCCTCGCCGCGACGGCCGACGGCAAGGTTGCGCGAACGCACCCGCTGGTCCCCGGAATCGACCTTGCCGGGGTCGTCCTGCGGTCCTCGGATACGGGGATCGCACCGGGAAGCGAGGTCATCGCCCACGGCTACGACCTGGGGGTGAGTCACCACGGGGGATACGCGGATTTCGCGCGTGTCCCGGCAGGCTGGGTCGTGCCGCTCCCGAGTGGCCTCTCGCCGCGCGACGCCATGTCCATCGGCACGGCCGGGTTCACGGCGGCGCTGGCAATCGTGAAGCTCGAGGCGCGCGGGCTTTCGCCGTCCACGGGTCCGGTCCTCGTCACCGGCGCATCCGGCGGCGTCGGCAGCACCGCGATTCGGATCCTCAGCGGGCGCGGCTACGAGGTCTGGGCGGCGACCGGAAAGGCCGACGAACACGAGTGGCTCGCCAGTCTCGGGGCGGTCGGCTTCCTGACCCGCGACGAGATCGCGGCCGAAGGGCGGCCACTGGAAGCGGAGAGATGGGCTGGGGCGGTCGATTCGGTCGGCGCGGCGGCCCTGCCGTACATCCTGCGCACGCTCCGTCGCGGCGGCGCCGTAGCCGCCTGCGGGAATGCATCGGGCCCGGCCCTCGCGACCACGGTCTTCCCATTCATCCTCCGGGGCGCCGCGATCCTGGGGATCGATTCGGCCTACATGGAAATCGAGCAACGACGGGCGCTCTGGGAACGCCTTGCGACAGACTTGCGCCCACGAGAACTCGACGATCGGATCACGGAGGTTACGCTCGACGCGATCGAGCCGGCCCTCGATGCCATTCGCGCCGGTGCGGCCCGCGGCCGATGGGTCGTACGGGTCGGCGGCTGATTCAGGGTCGGGGCTGATCACGGTCGGTCGCTGATCAGGCGAGCAGAGGCCGCGTGGCCAGCCACGCCTGGTTGATCGCGCGGCTAGCCCCCGGTGAGGCGGTCACGCCCGACGGATCAGCCGAGTTTGCCCCGGAGTTGGGCCATTGCGCGATCCAGCGGCCCTTCCGCTTGGCCCGTGGGGTAAGGGATGGAGGCAAGCGCCGCCCGGCGGTCCAGCCTCCCAGCCTTGAGCGCCCGGGCTGCTGCCGCCACGGCACGGAATTCCGTCAGTTGCCGCTCGACGAACGCCCGATTTCCTACCGACCCGTGTCCCGGCACGACGACCCCGGCGACGAGGCCGAGGAGCCGTTCAACGGTCGCCGGCCAATCCATCGGGTAGCCGTCGCCGAACCAGGGCACGGCGTCGTTCTCCAGGAGGTCGCCCGCGAACAGGACGCCGGCGTCCGGCACTGTGGCGACGATATCTGCGTCGGTGTGCCCCCGGCCAACGTAGTTGAGGTCCACGAGCCGGCCTCCGACATCGATCGCGACCGCTTCGTCGAAGACGTGATCTGGCGGGACGATGGTCATCGCTCGGAGGTCGGCGGCGAGCTCCGGGTTCGATTCCATGGTCTCGAGACGATCTGACTCGCCGTGTTCGATCAGCCTGGCCCGGCAGCGACGATGCCCCCAGATCCGTGCCGCAGGGAATTCGCTGTTGCCAAAGACGTGGTCCCAGTGCCAATGCGTGTCAACGACCGTCCGAATTGGGAGCGGCGTCAGGCGCGTGATGTCCGCGATGAGTTGCTGCCCGTGTCCCGGGCTGGACCGCGTGTCGATGACCAGCCCCTCGTCGTCCCCGAGCACCAGCCCGATCTGCTGGTCCAGGAATGCATAGCGGCGCGCGAACACGCGGTCGGCGATCTCGACCCAGTCCCTGTCGTGGTTCATCCGGCTGATCCTAGCCCGACCTGCAACGGGCTCGCGGGCGCGGTACGCTCCGGGGCATGAGATCGACGACGGACAGCGCAACCACTCGCGACGGGATCCGGCTCCTGACCAGGCACTGGGCGGCGGGCCTTCCCGACAGCGACGCACCACAACCACGCCACTGGCCGACCGAGGCGCCTCGCGCTGCGGTCGTCATCGCCCACGGGCTCGGTGAGCACAGCGGCCGCTACGAACACGTCGGCACGCAACTGGCGGCAGCCGGGTTCGAGACCTTCTCCTGGGACCAGCGTGGCTTCGGAGGTTCCGGCGGCGAACGCGCCTACGTCGAGTCGTTCTCGAAGCTGTACGACGACGTCGAGGATCGTCTCGCTGCGGCGCGAGCCTCGCTCCCCGGTCGTCCGGTCGTCCTGTATGGCCACTCGCTGGGCGGGCTCATCGCCCTCGGCTACGCCATCTCCGGCCGCCCGGCGCCGACGCTGCTGATCCTGTCGGCACCAGGCATTGCCGACAGTCTTGCGGCCTGGAAGCACGTGGCGGCGCCAATCCTGGCCAAGATCGTCCCGAAGTTCCGGATCGCCAACGGGATCAGCGGCAGCATGCTATCGCGGGACACGAAGGTGCAGGATGCAGTCGAGCACGATCCATTGATCCAGAACACGTCCACGACGTGGCTCGGGGCGCTCGGCTTTGCCGAACAGGCGCGCGTCCGCGATGCGGCGTCGGGGCTGGCAATTCCGACCCTCGTCATTCACGGCCAGGACGACCCAATCGTTCCGGTGGCAGCCACGGAGATGCTGGCCGGGATCCCGGGCGTCACTCGCACCACCTATCCTGGCATTCGTCACGAGCTCCACAACGAGCCCGAGGGTCCGGCCATCATCGCGGAGGTGATCGGCTGGATCGACCGACAGTTGGCGGGCGCATAACGAGCGCGGTGTAGACTCGCGGCTCAACTGAAGATCGCCTCCGGGGAGCGCTCCAGCGCTGAGAGTGTGGCCGAGCCACAGACCCGCCGAACCTGATCCGGCTCATACCGGCGAAGGAAGCAGGCCTTTCGAGACTCGACGATGCCGGTCTCCCCTCGGGCGGCACAACGAGCACTCGGAGGATCTCGAGTTTGAACACACCAATAGTCGGCTCTGCCACCGCATCCCGGACCAGAAACGCCGACCGCCACTGGCGAACCCGCGACATCCTGGTCGCGGCGATCATCGGCGTGGCGTTCGGTGTCGTCTTCTGGGTCTGGGGGCTCGCCTGGAGCGCGTTCGAGCCGCTCAACGCGATCTTCCCCGTCACCCGCGACCTGCTCTACGCCGTCTGGCTGGTGCCGGCCGTCCTCGCTCCGCTCGTGATCCAGAAGCCTGGCGCGGCCATCTTCGCCGAGATGGTCGCCGCGGGCGTCTCCGCGCTGCTCGGCGGCATCTGGGGCTTTGACACGCTGCTGTCCGGGTTCCTCCAGGGCGCGGCGGCGGAAATCGTCTTCGCCGTGGCCCTGTACCGAACGTTCTCGCTCCCGGTCCTCGGTGCGGCCGCCGTCGCCAGCGCCGCCGCAGCCTGGATCCACGACTGGGTCCTCTACTACCCGGGGGTCGCGACGGACGTCCAGATCGCTCGTGGCATTGCCATGGGCATCTCGGCGTTTGTGATCGTTGCGCTCGGATCGCGGGCGCTGGCGCGGTCGCTTCGTCGTTCGGGCGTCCTCGATGGGTTTCCCGGCTGACCGTGGCGGAACCCCGGGGACCCCTGTCGCTCATCGCGCGCGGGGTTTCGTTCGCCTATCCCGGCGCGGATCGGCCTGCGCTTGCCGGTATCGATTTCGAGCTGCCGGCGGGCCGCGTCCTGCTGGTCGTCGGGCCATCCGGCTCCGGCAAGAGCACGCTCGCGAAGGCGATCGCGGGACTGGTTCCCCGTGATATCCCCGGCACGTGGGCAGGGACACTGCTGGTTGGTGATCTCAATATCGCGGCGGCCTCGCTGGCAGAGGTCGCGGCAGCCGTTGGTGTGGTGTTCCAGGATCCCGGCAGTCAGTTGGTGATGGATCGTGCCGAGGACGACGTCGCCTTCGGCCTCGAAAATCGGGCCTGGCCGCTGGAGCAGATGCGCGCTCGTGTCCCGCTGGCCCTCCACGATTCCGGCCTGGCAGGATATGAGCGACGACGGGGGACCCACCTTTCGGGCGGGGAGCAGCAGCGTCTTGCGCTGGCCGGCGCCCTGGCCCCGCGCCCGGGCGTGCTGGTCCTCGATGAGCCGAGCGCCAACCTGGATCCGGCCGGCGCGGCTGCCCTGTTCGAGCGACTTCACGGCCTCAAGGCCGCCGGCAAGACGACGATCGTCCTGGTCGAGCACCGCGCGGACCTCGCGTGGCCGCTGGCCGACCTGGTGCTCGCGCTCGATGACCAAGGCGCGGTGATCGATCTCGGTGACCCGGTGACCGTGCTCGCGCGGTCGGGTTCCCGTCTTGGCCATGCCGGCATCTGGCTTCCAGGGGCCATGGCCGCAGGGCCACGCCGTGCCCCCGCCACGGCCGCACAAAGTCTCGTTGCCGTCCGCGAGGCCCGGTTTGCGTATCAGCGGGGCGTGCCGGTCATCCGCGATGCCAACCTCGTGATTCGGGCGAGCGAGCGAGTCGCCCTCATCGGCCCGAACGGAAGTGGCAAATCGACGCTCCTCCGGCTGGTCGCGGGACTCCTCAAGCCCACTGTCGGCACCGTGCGCCTTGCTGGTCGCGACCCGGTCCGGCTGCCTGCGACCAGGCTCGCCGGGATGGTCGGCTACGTGTTTCAGGACCCCGAGCTGGGGTTCATCGCCGACACGGTGGCCGAAGAGATCCGCCTGGGCATGGACGTGGCGGGCGGCCGGCGAGCCGCGGAGCTCATCGACCGGCTCGGTATGCCGCTCGGTCGTTTCGGATCCCGGAGCCCGTACCAGCTGTCCGGCGGGGAGCAGCGCCGACTATCGGTCGTGACGGCCCTCGCGAGACGCCCGCGGCTCCTCGTCCTCGACGAGCCGACGTTCGGCCAGGACCGCCGAGGCTGGGAAACGATGGTCGAGGTCGTCAACGAACTGGTCGGGGAGGGGACAGCGGTTCTCGCCGCGACGCACGACGAACGGTTCGCCACGCGCGTGGCCGATCGTCGTGTCGAGATGGCGGATGGATGGATCGTGACGGATGACGATCGCGACCTCCAGCCTCGTGGCACACAATCCTGGCACCAGGTGATCGACTGATGCTGACCCCGATCGACCTCACGACACGCCAGGAGGGGAGTCCGCTCGGCCGGACGAGTCCTCTGGTCAAACTCGGACTGGCGCTTGGCTGGCTGGTCGGCCTCCTGTTCACCTCGCAGGCCCTCCCGCCGCTGGTCCTGGCGGGCATCGCACTCGCTGCGGGCGCGGTGTTGGGCCGGATCCCGGGGCGGCGTCTGGCCGGGGGCCTGGCGCCACTCCTTACGGCCGCGGCCTCCATCACCGTCGCGAATGCCCTCTTCGGCGCCGCCAACCTCGATCCGTCCGCCTCCGTGCTCCTCACCCTCGGGCCCATCCGGCTCACCGCTGAGGCTGTGTCGGCCGGCCTGGCCGTCGGAGCCCGGGTCGTGGCGATTTCGTCCGTGGGTGTCGTCTTCGCCCAGACCACGGACCCGACCAGGCTGGTCGATGCGCTGGTGCAGCAGGCTCGAGCGCCTACCCGATTCGCGTACGGCGCCCTCGCGGCCTACCAGGCCGTTCCGCGCCTTGCCCAGGATCTGGCGACCCTCCGCCAGGCCCGTCGCGTCCGCGGACTGCGGCGCAGCTGGCATCCGCGGCTCCTTGTCGGCCTCCTGGTGCGATCGATCCGCCATGCGGATCAACTCGCCCTGGCCATGGACGCGCGAGCGTTCGGGAGCGGGCCGCGGACTGATTTCAGGCCGATCCGATGGACGGTCACGGACCTGGTCGTGGCCGCTGGCGGGTTGGGCGTACTCGTGATCGTCCTCGGTCTCGGCCGCCAGCTGTGATTCCTGGCAATCGCGGGCCGGACGACGACGACACACAAGCGGTGGACCGGGGGCCGGAACGGAGTCCGCCGGTGGCGCACAATAGCGCGGCAAACCTTGAATCCGACCCTCGCACCGCGCTCGTCGCGGTCGTGAAGCATGTCTTGGAGGTTCCCTGGTGACAGACGTGATGAGCAAGATCGAGACGCGCGAGCAGTTCATCGGCGGGGAATGGGTCCCCAGTGTCAGCGGCGAGACGCTGGCGGTCGAGAACCCGGCCAACGGCCAGGTCATCGCCCACGTCCAGGCTTCCGGACCAGAGGACGTCAACCGGGCCGCCGAGACAGCCGCGAGGGCATTCGAGACCTGGCAGCACAGCACGCCCCAGGATCGAAGCCTGATGATGCTCAAGCTGGCGGATGCGCTCGAGGCCAGGGCCGAGGAGATCGGTCGGCTCGAGAGCCAGAACACCGGCAAGCCAGTCGGTGCCGCCATCGACGAGGTTCCGGTTGTCGTGGACAACCTGCGCTTCTTCGCCGGCGCCGGTCGCGTGCTGGAAGGCAAGGCAGCCAACGAGTACGTCGCCGAGCGGACCTCCATCATCCGCCGCGAACCGGTCGGCGTCGTCGCCTCCATCGCCCCCTGGAACTACCCGATCATGATGGCCGGCTGGAAGATCGCCCCGGCGCTCATGGCCGGCAACACCGTCATCCTCAAGCCTTCAGCCCGGACACCTCTCACCGCGCTGGTCCTGGCCGAGATTGCGGCCGACATCCTGCCGCCGGGCGTCCTGAACGTGATCACCGGGACCGGGGCAGCCATCGGCGACGCTCTCGTCGGGCACCCGAAGGTCGGGATGATCTCGGTCACCGGCGACACCGACACGGGTAAGCACATCGCAAAGGTCGCGGCTGATCGCGTCAAGCGGCTGCACCTCGAGCTTGGTGGCAAGGCACCGGTGATCGTGTTTGACGATGCCGATGTCGAAGCCGTCATCGAGAACCTCAAGACCTTCTCCTACTGGAACGCGGGCCAGGACTGCACCGCGCCGTGTCGCGTCATCACCGGTCCAAAGATTCACGACCGGCTCGTGGCCGATCTCGCGGCTGCTGTTGGTTCGATCAAGTGGGGAGACCCGGCAGAAGGCGACGACATCGAGATGGGCTCGCTCATCGCCAAGTCGCAGGCCGACAAGGTCGAGGGCATGGTGGAGCGTTCTGCGGCCGGGGCCGAGATCGTGACCGGCGGGCATCGACCCGACCGCCCGGGCGCCTATTTCGAGCCGACCGTCATCGCCGGTCCGGACCAGCGCAGCGAAATCGTCCAGGACGAGGTCTTCGGGCCGGTCGTCACGGTTCAGCGGTTCAGCGACGAGGCGCAGGCGATCGCCTGGGCCAACGACGTCCGCTTCGGCCTCGCGGCGTCGGTCTGGACGGGGGACATCGGACGAGGCATGCGGGTGGCAAAGGCGATCCAGTTCGGCACCGTCTGGATCAACGATCACTTCACGCTGGTATCCGAGATGCCTCACGGTGGGTTCAAGGAATCCGGTTACGGCAAGGACCAGAGCATGTACGCGATCGAGGACTACACGGTCGTCAAGCACGTGATGCTGAAGGTCTGACCGCCCGCGGAGCATACCCGCTGGCCGAGGGCGCGCATGGTCGGTGGCGGACCGGGCATCGATTCCCCCTCGACTGAGCGAGTCGCTGCCGCGTCCGCCGCGTTGGGGCCTCGGTGGCCGAGAACATCCTGGATACTCGTGGCACGAGTGTTAGTTGCGCGACTGTGACGCGGGGGGCCAGGATCGGGTCCGCCGGGGCCCCTCCGCGTGCACATCGGGACCGATCAATTGTTGTGGCACGAGGCGTTCAGGTCCGTTGCTGGGCGCCTACTACTCCCACCACGAGTATCTGGAGGATCGGTGCCCGGCAGCGCCTCGGCCGATCCGGCGGATCCTCTCAGCCAGCGAGCAGCGCGCGTACCTCGGGTAGGCGCCGAATCGTCTCGAGATCGAAGGGGCTCCGGAAGATCCAGAGGACCTCGGTGATCCCCAGGTCGGCGTAGGCGCGGACGAAGTCGGCCACCACCTGTGGAGGGCCTCCGACGCCGAGTCCGCGTGCGGTGCCGTCCGAACCGATCCGCCCGCGGATGCCGTGGATCTCCTCGATCTCGTCGAACGCGGCCACAGCGGCCGCCTCCGTGTCGCGGATCACGACTTCCATCGAAACGGTCCGGCTGATCTCCTCGAACGGCCGCCCGATCTCCTCGCATCGCTCGCGGAGCACCGCGGACGTCTCGGCGATGCGGTCCGGTGTCCCGTAGCCGTTCCAGCGACTGGCATAGCGGGCGGTGGTTCGGAGCGTCTTCTGTTTACCGGACCCGCCGATGAGGATCGGGAGCGGCTGGCGGATCGGCCGCGGCTCGCAGAGCGCGTCGTTGAAGTGGTAGAACCGGCCCTGGTGCGTGACCCGCTCGCCGGCCAGCAGTCGATGGATCAGCCCGACAGCCTCGTCGAGCCGGTCGAGGCGTTCGCCGAATCCGGATCCGTAATCGAGCCCGAAGGCTTCGTGTTCGCGCTCGAACCAGCCACCTCCGATGCCGAGGACGGCGCGCCCGCCTGAGATCTGGTCGAGGGTCGTCGCGAGTTTGGCCGTCAGGCCGGGGTTCCGAAAGGTGTTGGCAGAGACCATCAGGCCGAGGTCCGGCCTGCTCGTAAGCGGCGCCAGGGCCGCCAGCGACGTCCAGCCTTCGAGCTTCGGGCTCGTCCAGTCACCCTCGTCCGAGAGGAGGTGATCGTCGAGCCAGATCGCGTCGAAGCCCGCCGCCTCTGCCGCCAGGCAGGCGTCGCGCAGTGACGGCCAGTCCGTCCGCTGGATCCAATACGCCGCGCCAAACCGCATGCTCGCTATCGTACGGCCGTGCCCCGAAACGTTGTGCCCCGCTCTCTCGTGCCCGGAGCCGCCGCCCAGCTGGACGTCGCGCCAGGGCTTCACGCGGCGGTCCTGGACTGGTACGCGGCCGGCGGACGGACCTTGGCCTTTCGAGCTACCGCGGACCCGTACGCCATCCTCGTCTCGGAGTTCATGGCGCAGCAGACGCAGGCCCAGCGGGCGGCCGAATACTGGTCTCGCTTCATCGTCGAATTCCCCACGGTCAGGGCACTGGCGGCCGCAACCCCGGCGGCGGTCCTCCGCGCCTGGCGCGGCCTCGGGTACAACCGGAGGGCGCTCGCTCTGCGGCGGGCCGCGATCGTGACCGTCGAGGAGCACGGCGGGCGCGTCCCGGCCGATCTCGCGGCGCTGTTGCGTCTCCCGGGCGTGGGTCCGTACACCGCACGGGCCGTTGCCGCTCTGGCCTTCGGGCGACGGGTTGGCCCCGTGGATGTCAACGTCCGCCGTGTCCTGTCACGCGCGCTTGGTGGGTCCCTGGACGCGTACGCGGCCGCGGAACTCCAGGCGATTGCAGACGCAGTCGTCCCGGCAGAGGACCCGGGTACGTGGACGCACGCGCTCATGGATATCGGAGCCACGTTCTGCCTGCCGCGAGTTCCCGCCTGCACGGCCTGTCCCGCCGCGGCCGTCTGCCGCTTCGCTAACCAGGAATCGGCCGCGGTCAAGCCGAATGCCAGTGAGCGGGTCGCCATCGAGCGGGTCGCCGCTGAACCAGTCTCCGCGGATGGTCCTGCACATGGCGCTCGGCAGCAGGCCAGATCGATGGCAACCAGTCGCGAGCGTCATGCGCCCTTCGAATCGACGAATCGCTGGCTGCGCGGCCGGATTCTTGACCTCCTGCGCGACGCGACAGGGGAGGATTGGGTCACCATCCCGGCGACGATCGGGGTCCACGGCAGGGACGCCATCGAGCGCGCCGTGAGTGCCATGGAGCGCGAGGGACTGCTCGAGCGGGTTCCCGGCCGCACGGACATGGCCCGACTGCCGATCGGCTGATGCTCGGCTACGCTTGCGGCGTTGTGAGCACCCCTTCGACGGTTCCCGACCATGCGTCCGAGCGGCTTCCCGCCGATGACGTCGATCTTTTCGAACTGGACATCCGGGGTCTTCGCCGCCGCTGGGCGGATGCGGCGAGCCGATCGCCGATCGGTGCCGCCGCAATGGCCGGTGCGGATCGCCGAGCCCATGCCTTCGGGATGCCCAGTGAGCGCCTCATGGAGCACGCCGGCACCGCGGTCGCGGCCGCCGCGCGCGCCCTCGCGGAAGCCACGAACCGACTCGGGCATGGCCCTGTGCTGGTTCTCTGTGGTCCCGGGAATAATGGCGGCGATGGATTTGTGGCCGCTCGCCGCCTCGCCCAGCTGGGGATCCCGGTCATTGCCGCCCTGGTAGCCCCGGCCGCGCGTCCCAGGACAGCCGATGCCGCGCGGAACTGGGATCGCCTCGCCGCCGAGCCACGCGTGACCCGCGTCCATGCGGCCGCACCGCGCGAACTGTCGATCCTCGGGTCTGACGTCGATCGGGCAGCCATCGTCATCGACGCGCTCCTGGGTTCCGGTGTGGAGGGCGCCCTTCGCGAGCCGATCAGGGGGGCGGTCGAGCTGATCGCCCGAGCCCGGGCCGCTGGGGTCCCGATCGTCGCGGTGGATACGCCAACAGCGGTCGATCTTTCGTCCGGGGACCCATCGGATCCCGTCGTCCAGGCCGATTTGACGGTCACATTCCACCGCCCCAAGACGGGCCTGCGGACGCGCCGGGGTGCGTCGCTCGCCGGGAAGGTCCTCGTTGCTCCGATCGGGATCCCCGCCGAGGCGGACCGTGGTTGAGCGGGCGCAGCCCGGCGCACGCCAGGTCGCACTGGTAGCCGCCGCCGCCGTGGTGGTGGTCCTCGGGGCGGCCGTGGCGACCGGGTACCTGCCGGATCCGGTCCAGCGGCTCGTCTTTCATACGCCGCTCACGATCATCGTCCTGATCGTTGGCACCGCGTTCGTCCTGTGGCGTGTGGCGTCCCGGCGCCCGAACCCGGAGTGAGCGCGGTGTCGGCCCCCGGAACGGTTCCTTCTGCACTCAAGGCGCGGGCCTCGGATGTCGCCCGCCTGGCAAATGAAACCTACGACGTCCTGATCGTAGGGGGTGGGGTTGTCGGCGCCGGGGCGCTGCTTGACGCGACCAGCCGTGGCCTCCGGGCTGCTCTCATTGAGCAATCGGATATCGCCGCCGGCACTTCGAGCCGCTCGTCGCGCCTGATCCACGGTGGGCTCCGATACCTTGAGCAGCTCCATTTCGGGTTGGTGGCCGAGGCACTCGAGGAGCGCGCCCGGCTCCTGCGGCTGGCCCCGCACCTGGTCAAGCTGGAACCCTTCCTCTTCCCGATCTATGGATGGCCGCTCGTCCACCAGGGTTTCTACGGCGCCGGCATCTTCCTGTACGACCTGCTCGGATCGCGCCAGGGCGCCGGGTTTGCGCGCCACATGCGACCCGCCGCCGCGCTCGAGTTCGCCCCGCAGCTTCGCCCCGAGGGCCTCCAGGCCGGGATCCTGTATCACGACGGCGTCGAGGACGACGCCCGCTTCACCCTGGCGGTCCTGCGGACGGCGATCGGACAGGGAGCGGTTGCTGCGACGCGGGTCCGTGCCGAGTCGCCGCTGCTCGAGGGAGGGCGGGCGATCGGGGTGACGGCGACCGACCTTGAGACCGGAGCCGCCCTCGAGATCCGAGCCACGAGCGTCGTTGACGCGACGGGCGTTTGGGCCGCGCACCCTGAGGAGCGATTTGCCCCGGTGCCCGGAGCCGGGCACGTCGTGCCGAGCCGTGGCGCGCACATCGTGATCCGGAGAGATCGCATGCAGCTGACCGGCGGGATGACCCTTCGGATCCCGGGGCGGGTCGTGTGCATCATTCCGTGGCCACATCACTGGCTGATCGGAACCACGGATCACGAGGACGAGCGCCCGCCCGCACATCCGAGCGCGCTCGATGAGGACGTCGATGAGTTGCTCGGCGTCGTCAATCACCGGATGACCCTCGGCCTGTCGCGGGACGACATTCTCGGCACCTATGCCGGTTTGCGGCCCCTCGTCGGCGAGGTCGGCGGCTCCACCGTCAAGGCCTCCCGAGAGCACAAGGTGACAACGGGTCCCTCCGGCGTCGTCCGGATCGGTGGCGGCAAGTACACGACGTATCGGGTCATGGCGCGCGACACGATCGACGCCGCACTCGGGCCGGAGGCGGCCAGGTCGCGTCCGTCGCAGACAGCCGAGATGCCCGTCATCGGTGCCGCGCCGGAGGCCGATCTCGCGATCCTGGCAACGCGCCTCGAGCGCGAGACCGGGCTTCCACAGGCGATCGCGCGACGTCTCGTCGATCGACATGGAACCGAGGCCGAGGATGTCGTTCGCTTCGGCATCGACCGGGGCCTGCTTCGTCCACTGGGAACGGAAACAGAGCACCTGGAAGCCGAGGTCGCATGGGCAGTGTCCCGCGAGATGGCTTTGTCGCTGGACGACGTCCTGAGCCGCCGGATGCGCCTTGTCCAGGAGCTTCCGGACCGAGGCGCCTCGATTGCGCCCCGTGTCGCCGAGCTGATCGGTGCGGAACTCGGCTGGGATACGAGCCGCCAGGCCGAGGCGGTCACGGAATACCTCGACCGCGCCCGTCTCGAATTCGGCGTCCCGGGAAGGTAGGCCCTCGTGGCCGACGATCGACTGATCCTCGCGCTCGACCAGGGAACGACCTCATCACGGGCCATCGCCTTCGGTCACGATGGGCGGCCGGTCGCAAGCGCTCAGCGTCCCTTCGAGCAGCGCTACCCGTCGCCCGGTCACGTGACCCACGATCCTGAGGCCATCTGGAGCTCGCAGCTCGAGGCGGCCCGGCAGGTTGTCGCCGAGGTCGGCGGGCCCGACCGGATCGAGGCGATCGGGATTGCCAATCAGCGGGAGACGACGCTGGTCTGGGATCGACGAACCGGGGCACCGGTGGGCGATGCCATCGTCTGGCAGAGCCGAATCACCGCCGCCGCCTGCGACGCGCTCCGAGCCAAGGGCCTTGAAGCCACCTTCCGCGAGCGGACCGGCCTGCCCCTGGACGCGTACTTCTCGGGCCCGAAGATTGCCCACATGCTCGACGCGAAGCCGGGGCTGAGGGCGCGAGCCGAGCATGGCGAGCTCGCCTTCGGGACGGTCGATACCTTCCTGGCCTGGCGGCTGACGAGCGGTCGTGAGCACGTGACGGACCCCTCGAACGCAAGTCGAACGCTGCTGTTCGACATTCGAAGCCTCGCCTGGGACCATGAGCTCGCCGCCCATGTCGGCGTTCCGATGGAGTTGCTGCCGCGTATCGTCCCGACCTCCGGCGTCGTGGCGGAGACAGACCCGGATGTATTCGGAAGACCCATTCGAATCGCCGCGTTGGCCGGCGACCAGCAGGCGGCGACGTTCGGGCAGGCGTGCTTTGCGCCCGGCCAGGCAAAGACGACCTACGGGACCGGGGCATTCCTGCTCCTGAACACGGGCGAGGTCCCGGTCGATTCGACCAATCGTCTGCTGACCACCATCCTTTGGCAGCTCTCGCCGGGCGGGCCGGTCGCCTACGCCCTGGAGGGATCCGTCTTCGTGGCCGGCGCTGCCGTCCAATGGCTTCGGGACGGGCTCCACGCCATCGATTCCTCGGATGACATCGAGGCGCTGGCGGCGCAGGTTTCGGATGCCGGCGGCGTGGTGGTGGTGCCCGCCTTCACGGGGCTCGGGGCTCCGTATTGGGACCCGGATGCCCGCGGTGCGATATTCGGGATCACGCGCGGAACCGGCCTTCCGGAAATCGCCCGGGCCACGCTCGATTCGATCGTCCAGCTGGTGGCGGATGTGGTGACAGCCATGGCCGCTGACACGCGTGCGGGGCTGGTCACGATGCGTGCGGATGGCGGGGTGGCCGCCAACAACTCGATCCTCCAGGCTCAGGCGGATCTGCTGGATCTGCCCGTCGAGCGCCCCGTCGTCCGCGAAACGACGGCCCTCGGGGCTGCCTACCTCGCAGGCCTGGCAACGGGCTACTGGAGCAGTCTCGACGAGGTCCAGGCGAACTGGGCCCTCGACCGGCGATTCGTTCCCGACATGACCGCTGCCGTTCGGACGGCGTCGCGTCGCCGATGGGCGAAGGCTGTCGAACGAGTTCGAGGCTGGGCGGCGCTCGATTGACGCCGGACGGGGGCTGGATTGGAGCCGAACTGGTGCCCCAACCGACGCCTAATCAACGCGTCGCTCAAAAACAGCACTAGGCAGGCGCGCGGATACCGTATATGCTGCGCGCGCCCAATGTCACGGCACGGACCGTGACTGCATACGCGTAGACGACCACGAAACCGGACTCCTCTCACGGCTGACGCGAGAACCCGAACGGCATCGCGGCGGCTAC
>JBDTQY010000195.1:0-11124 GCA_039931955.1 Chloroflexota bacterium | reverse complement strand
AGCTGATCACCGCCTCGAGGTCGGGCCGAGCCCCGGGGTGAGGTAGTTCGTTCACAAGGCGACGATACTAGATGCGACATGTGTGGGCGCTTCACCCAGGAACGACCGACGTCCGAGCTGGCCGACATCTTCGAGGCTGAAGATCTCGCCGAGGGCGCGGGCGGGCGCTACAACGTGGCCCCGACCGATGAGGCTGCCGTGATCGTCCAGCGCGAGGAGCGTCGCGCGGTCCTCCCGTTTCGATGGGGCCTGATCCCCCATTGGGCGGAGAGTGCCAAGATCGGAAACCGGATGTTCAACGCGCGTGCCGAGACGCTGGCCACGTCGCCCGCCTTTCGTGACGCATTCCGGAAACGACGCTGCCTCGTCCCGGTTGATTCCTTCTACGAGTGGCGCCGGGAAGGGACCGTCCGGCAACCGTTCAGGATCGCGTCGATCGACCGACAGCCGCTCGCCCTTGCCGGGCTGTGGTCCGGGTGGCGGAACCCTGAAACCGACGAAATCGTGCGCACGTTCACGATCGTGACCACGACGCCGAACGAGTTGATGCGGTCCATCCACGACCGAATGCCGGTGATCATCCCGTCGGAAGCATGGGATCGGTGGCTTGACTCGGCCATGCCGGATCCCGGGGCGCTCATCGGACTCCTGGGTCCGGCGCCAGATGAGGGGATCGAGGCCTACGCCGTCAGCCGGGCCGTCAACACTGTCCAGAACGACGGTCCAGGGCTCATTGATCCGCTGCCTGACCGGGAGCGTCAGCCGGGCGACTGACCGGGTCAACCGCGAGGGCCTGGAGCGTGCCCATCCACGCATCCGCGGGACTATCGCCGGCATCCAGCCGGCTCGCGAAGGTCGCCACGAAACCGGCGAAGGTTCCGTCTGGATCGGAGACCGGTGCCTGAAGAACGATCGCGGATTCGGGCAGTGCTCCCGATTCGGCATCGGCCGCGGACGCGTGGTCCATCGCTCCGCCCGCCGACGCTTCGTGCGCCGACGCACCGTACGCCGACGCTTCGTGCGCCAACGCTTCGTGCGCCGCCACCACGATCAGGGGAGCTCCGGCGAATGCGGCCGCCTCGGCGAGCGCAGGCATCAGCTGGCTATCGAGGCCGATGGCTACGACGACCCGCAGGTCCGGGAGGTAGCGGAGGGCAAGGTCGAGGTCCGCCGACTCCAGTGGCCGTACCGCTGCCCTGAGGGCTGCAGCGTGGCCGACGCCAACCGCACTGAGGGCGAGCAGGGTGGCGTCGCCGTCCTGGCCCTCGGGAACGATACCGACGACCTCGACCGTCGCGTCGAGCGCAGCGGCCCGGACTGCGACAGCGGCCGCGAGTGCCTCATGTCGTCCGAGCGGTTCCAGTGAGCCACAGATCGCGATCACAGGTGGCAGCGTACCCCACCGTTACGAGCCGGGCGTCTCGGATGGCTTGGGGGATTCCGTCGGCGAGCCTGACCCGCCGTGGTCGTCCGAGGCATCCGGCGAGCTGCTCGGATGCTCGTCTGAGTGCTCCGGAGTCGGGCGAGGTGAGGGCGTTCCAGTCGTCGGCGCCGCAGGCGACTCACTTGGCTTGAGGCTCTCCCCGGGCTCAGCGCTGTTGCTTGGCTCCATGGATTCCGAGGGCTCCGGGCTGCCCGAGGGTTCGACGGTGCCGGTCGGCAGCGGCGACTTCGTCGGCTCCATGACCGAGGGCGCTGGGGACTGCCCACCGGTCAGGTACTGGATGGCGCCGGCCGCTCCTATGGCCGCAAAGCTCGTCAGCGAGGTCGCGGCGAGCAGCACCACGAGGATGTAGGCGAGTCCGGTGGCGCGGAGTCCGACGGACCTTCCGGATCCCGAGATGACGAGCCCCCAGGCACCGCGCAGACTTGAAATCAGCCCGCCCAGTCCGGGTGCCGCGACAAGTGGGGCGAGGATGCCCGGCCGGACCGGGGCAGGTGATGCGTGCACTGCAGCCATGACCCGATCCGTGAAGCTTGCGGGCACGTGAACCGCATCACCGGTCAGCGAACCTTCGAGTTCTCGGGCGGCTGCGTGGGCTTCGGCGATATCGGCGTCCCGGACGGGATCGTCGGCACCATCGAGCTCCTCGGGGCGGAAGGCGCGAAACTCCCGCGTCATCCGTCGGCGCCCCCGAGCGCCAAACGGAGACGCAGGAGCCCGCGGTGGAGATGCGTCTTGACGGTCCCGATGGGCCGCCCGGTCAGGGTTGCGATCTCGTCGAGCGAGCGCTCGCCGAAGAATCGGAGGGCCACCACCTCGCGGTATGGCTCATCTAGTGCGATAACGGCGCTTCGCACGGCCGTCCGGCGCTCCCCGCGAAGGACGAGCTGCTCCGGTTCGGTCGATGCACTCGAGCGCAGGCGCGCGACGGGATCGTCGGTCGATCCGTCGGCCAACAGCGTTGGGGCGATCCAGCTGAGGGTCTTTCGCCGCCCAGCCTGGCGAATCGCCAGACGAACGGCGATCCGGGACAACCAGGCGCCAAACGGTCCGTCTGCACGCCAGGTTCCCAGCGAGCGGTAGGCGGTCACGAAGGCCTCCTGGGCGACATCTTCAGCCTCGCCGAAATCGCCGAGGATCCGGTGGCAGGCTCGAACGACCGCTGGTGCCTCTCGATCGACAAGGATCCTGAATGCGTCACGGTCGCCCTCGAGGACGGCAGCAACGATCTCGGACTCAGCGATGAGCCCAGAGCTGCGGTGTGTGCCTGAACGTTGGCTGATGGGGCCTCCACGGACGTCTCGGTCGTCGTGGTCCAAGGGTACGGGTCTCGAACCCACCCGGCCGGCGTCTCGGCGTTCCCACTGGCGTTCATGCTCCACGACCCACTGATTCCCGGAACCGGGTCAGTCGTCGCTGCCGTGATCATCTTCCGACTCTGGACCGCTCGAACCCGTGTCGGCATCATGCTGATCAGTGGCCCGGGCAGACTCGGCGTGGGTGTCGTTCTCGTCAGCTGCGTCCGCGCTCGGTTCCTGAGTGTCTCCGGCCGATGTGATGGTCTGGTCGTCGGGCCCCTCGGATGGTTCCGCTGACTCGGACGGCTCAGCGGACTCGGATGCCTCAGGGGACCCGGATGGCTCGTGCGATGCGGCACCGACCACGGTGTCCGAGCCTGTGGCAACGGACTGAGCCAGGCTGTTGGCGGCGAACGCGCCACCGACGATCAACAGGAGACTGACAAGAGCCACGCTGATCGTGCGGACCATCTGCAGGCGAGCGCTTGGGATCATGTCGGTTCGAGCTCCATGTCGGGCAACGATGCGTCAATCGGTCGTTCGTCTTGTCTGAGGCCGGCCCGAGCGAAAAGGTTTCAATCGTCGCCGGTTGAACCCGCAGGAAGCCGTCGCAAGGTCGGCCTCGCGGCGGCCATCGTGGCGACGGCCAGCAGGGTCACGAGCGCTCCGGCCGCGAGTACGTGTGGGACTCCAATCAGCTCGGCCAGCGCCCCGGAAACGACGTTGCCGATCGGCAGGAGCCCGATCGATGTCAGGACGTAGAGACTGTGGACGCGCCCCCTGAGCCGGGATGGCACGCGGATCTGGATGAGCGTGTTGGTGGTCGAGTAGTACGCCACCTGGCTGGCGCCGAGCACGGCGAGAGCGACCATCGAAAGCGGCACGATGGTCGACGTCGCGAAGATCAGGAGGGAGAGCGCCATGGCGGCCAGTCCGAGCAGCAGCAGCCTTCCGTCGCCGCCAACGGGCCGCCGGGACGCCATCAGGAGGGCGCCGACGAGGGCGCCGACGCCGATCGAGCCGGTCAGCAGCCCCAGACCCGGTGCCCCGATCACCAGCACATCACGAGCGAAGACCGGCAGGAACGTCAGGTAGGGCAGAACGAAGAGCGCGGGCACGGCTGCAAGCGTGATCAGGACGGACAGGATCGGGTCTGTGGCCACGTACCGGACGCCGTCGCGAAGGTCGCCCCAGAGCGCGGCCACGGCACGGTCAGCCTGCCGGGTCGTCGGGATAGGGAGTCGCCAGATCACGGCACCAACGATGACCATGGCCACGGCGTTGGCCCAGAAGCCGAGCGCCAGCCCTCCACCGGCGATGGCCAGGCCCGCGATGGACGGACCGACGATCCGGGCGAGGTTGTACTGCGCCGAGTTGAGGGCGATGGCACCACCCAGGACGCGGCGATCGACGATGGACGAGATGATCGCCTGCCCGGCGGGCATCTGGACCGTGACCACAATCCCGGCCAGAAGGGCGATGACGGCGACATGCCAGTACTCGACAAGGCCAAGCGTGGTGATGAGTGCAAGGATCGCTGCGAGAAGGCCCGCGACCCAGTAGCCACCGGCCAGCAGCTTGCGGCGGTCGAGACGATCAGCGAGCACGCCGGCCACGGCCGCGAGCATCAACGTCGGGAGGCCCGCAATGGCACCGACGAGCCCCAGCGCCGCGGGGGAATTCGTCAGCTGGAGGACCAGCCAGCCCTGTGCCGTGGACTGCATGAACCCACCAAGCGTCGCGACCATGGATCCGAGGAGGTAGCGTCGATAGACGGGCGAAGCGAGGGCGGGGAAACGCAGCCCCCTCGCGGGAGGCGGGTCAGTCGGTGACGTGGCCCGCGGCCTCCGGTGGCGATCCGGCTTCCCGATCGACCGAGATCGGCGCCATTCCCGCTGCTTCGAGTGCGGGCAGGAAGGCGTCAGCATCGCCGACGAGGACGATCGCCGCCTCATCCGGACGAATGTGGGCCTGCGCCGCGGCAAGAACCGCGTCAGGCGTCACCGCCTCGATCTGTGCGCGATAGCGCACCAGCTCGTCGTCCGGCAGGCCCTGGATCACGAGGCCGCTGATCGCTCCGACGACGGCTCCCGGCGTTTCGAACCGCAGAGGAAAGACTCCCACCAGGAAGTCGCGGGCCGAGGCCAGCTCATCCGCTGAAACCGGCGCGCTCCGTATTCCGTCGAGCTCCGCGAGGAGGTCCTGGAGGGCCGGCACCGTGACGTCCGTATTGACAGCCGCGCGCGCGGAAAACGGCCCCGCAGCACGGCGGAAGTCGAAACCGGCCCCGGCGCCGTAGGTGTAGCCCTTCTCCTCGCGCAGTTTGTGGTTGAGCCGCGAGTTGAACAGGCCCCCCAGGAGGGCGCTCATGACGGACACGGAGTGGTAGTCCGGGATCAACCGGGGAAGGCCGGGGTGGCCAACGCGGATCTCCGTCTGCACGTCGCCGGGCCGATGAATGACCCGGATCCTCCGCTCACGTGAGGCGGGCGATGCGTCCGGCACTCGTGGTGCGCTGGCGTCCGGGTCCGCCTGCCACGAGGCAAAGCGCTCCGAGGCGAGTGCGGGAACGTCGAGGTCGGTGAGGTCGCCACCGACGATCAGGGTCATTCGGGCCGGGTCGAACAGGCGAGCGAGAGCGCGCCGTGCAGCATCGGCATCCAGTTTCTCAACGGTCCCGCGCAAGCCCGCCGCGGGGTGCCTGTACGGAGAGGTGGGTGCGTAGATCGTTTCGATGAACGCTTCCTCGGCCCTCCGGCGCGGGTCCGCGGCAGCCTGAAGCAGGTCGTTGAGGCGCTCGTCGCGAAGTCGGTCGATCTCGGCCGAAGGGAAGGTCGGTTCAGCGACCACTTCGGCGACCACGTCCAGCAGCGCCGGCAGGCGTGCCGCCGGAACATCCAGCGTGACGGAGAGGGCGTCCCAGCCTGCCTCGACGTGCAGGGATGCCCCCAGTCGTTCCGTCGCTTCGACCAGCGCAACTGCATCGTGGCGGGTGGTCCCTTCCGTCAGGGCGCGGGCCATGAGGACGGTCGCACCCGCCTCGCCCTGTGGCTCATCCGAGGCGCCGCCGCTCACGATGAAGGCGCCAGCGAGCAGTGGGCGGCCCGCCATGTGGACGGCAATGACCGTCAAACCATTGGCCAGCCGGGTCCGTTCGAACGGCGGAAAGAGGTAGGGTCGGGGCACTCCCGGGGTCGGTCGCTGTGCGATGGTGAGTTGCTTGGCGATCTCGTCCACGCTCATGCGACCTCCTCCCCAACACTCTCGGCATCCGGCGCCAGGGGGAGATACGTCAGGACCAGGCGATTTTCCGTCCTGAACACCTCGGCACAGACGTCACGGATCTGCTCCGCCGTCACAGAGAGGTACCGGGGGAGCATCTCGTTGGCAACGCCGGGATCGTTGAACAGCGTTGCGAACATGGATAGCCGATCGGCTCGTTCCTCGACGCGCTGGAGTGCGCCCAGCTCGTCCGCCTCGGTCAACGCCTTTGCGCGCTCGAGTTCATCGGCTGTGGGCAACTCCGTCGCGAGTCGCTGGAGTTCCTCCCAATAGACCCCCTCGAGCGTAGCCAGATCAATCCCCGGGCGGGCCGTCGCCCAGCCCGCGGCGACTGATGCCCCTCCAATCAGGCCAAGGGTGAAGAAGGTCACGTCCTGCGCCAGCCGCTCATCGCGGACGAGGCGGCGATGGAGGCGGCTCCCCTTTCCGCCCGCCAGGATCTGGCCGGCGAGCTCGAGGGCGTCGAGTCGTCGATCCCCGAAGACGGGGGCCCGAAAACCCCAGAAGATACGCGGCAGTGGGACCTTGTCTTCGACCGTCTCGCGCTGCTCCTGACCGAGAACGGATGGCAGTGACAGGTCCCCCAGAGCGACGGGAAGCGCCGCGTTGGCCGGGATCCGGGCGAAATACCGCTCGACCCACGCACGGGCCTGGTCTGGATCCACATCGCCGACAATGCTGAGCACGGCGTTGTTCGGTGCGTAATGGGTCCGGAAGAAGGTACTGACGTCCTCAAGGGAGGCGGCGTCGAGATCCTCCATGGACCCGATCGTTGGGTGGTGGTACGGGTGCGAGACCGGATATAGGCCTGCCAGCAACTTCTCGGTCCACGAGCCGTACGGTCGATTGTCGTAGGACCAGCGCTTCTCGTTCTTGACGACCTCGCGCTGGTTATCCAGGTTCTCCTGGCTCAGCGCTTCGAGGAGCGATCCGAGGCGGTCTGCCTCCAGCCACAGGACCAGCTCGAGTTGGTGAGACGGCACGGTCTCGAAGTAGTTGGTCCGGTCCAGCCAGGTGGTCCCGTTCAGGGTCCCGCCGGCTGCCTGGATCAGGTTGAAGTGCTCCGTCTTGGCAACGTGCGCGGATCCCTGGAACATGACGTGTTCGAAGAGATGGGCAAAACCCGTCTTGCCGGGCGTCTCGTGCTTCGACCCGACGCCATACCAGAGGTTGACGGCAACGACGGGCGCAGCGTGGTCCTCGGCGATGATGAGGCGCAGCCCGTTGTCGAGGCGCTCGTCGGTGAAATCGATGGTCAATCCGGCCATGCGTGATCGAAACTCCAAACATTCTGCTGGTGGCTGGCGAAGGGTACCGCAGACGGCCACGCCGCCCGATCGGCGCCTCGGTGCCCCTTTGAGAGTGCCCATGCACCGTTCGAGCGCGCTGCGTACACTCGCCGCGATGCGTATACCAATCCGGGCGATGATCGTCGCCGTCATCGCCTTGTCCCTCGCTCCGAGCGGGGTCTCCGCACACGCCACGCTGGTCACTTCGACCCCTGCCGGCGGCGCGGTGCTCGAGTCCCTCCCCCCGGCCATCACCCTGACGTTCGACGATCCGCTGCTGCCGTCCTCCTCGTTCGAGGTCAGGGACGACACCGGCGCCACCGTCGCTGGCGGTTCGGTGAGTGGGACCGACGATCACTCCCTCCAGGCGCCGATGCCGCCGCTTCCGAACGGCACCTACGAGGTCCGCTGGACCGCGGCCACGGCCGACGGTCATATCGAGCGCGGCACCTTCTCATTCCGTGTCGCGTTGGCGACACCAGACCCAGCGACGCCACAGCCCACCGCACCGCCGAGTGCCAGCATGGCGCCATCTGACGCCGTCACGGACCCCCCATCCGCGGCGCCGACGGGGGGCTCCGCGCCTTCGCCAACCGCTGGACCGAGCAATCCGTCCAGCGACATCGGGGTTTCGGGTGACGCGCTGATCCCGATCGTCGTGGGCCTTGCGATCGTTGGCGCTGGACTGGCCTGGTTCCTGCGTCGAAGGCGAGTCGCATGATCGCGCGTCGGGTCGCGGCCGCGAGCGCAACGCTGCTGCTGGGCACGTTGGGGTTGCCGGGGGTCGTGGCCGCGCACCAGCTGTCGGGCTCATTCCAGAGTCGCCTTCCCCTGGCGGTCTACCTCGTCGGGGCGGCCGGCGCCGTCGCCCTGTCATTCGCCTTCGTCCTCCTCCGTGATCTCCGGGCCACGGCTGTCGTCGACGACGGTCGACGAGCGACGATCCCTGGATTCGTGCGGAACTTCCTTCGCGCGATCGGGTTGATTGGCTGGGCGTGGATCATGGTCCAGGCGATCGCTGGCGGTGATTCGGACGCCGAGGTGTCGCGGCTATTCGCGTGGAACTACGGCTGGGTGGGCGTCGCCCTCATCTCGGCGCTGGCGTTCCCCGTCTGGACCTGGCTTGATCCTTTCTCGACCCTCTACGACATCGGCGCGTGGCTCCTCCGCCGGCTCGGGGTCGGCACGGTTTCCCCGGCCGAATATCCCGCGGGGCTCGGTCGATGGCCGGCCGTCGCCGGCTTTGCCGCGATCGTCTGGCTGGAGCTGGTTGCATCGGGTGCCGGGTCACGAACGCTGGCCTTCGTCATCGCTGGCTACACCGTCTACAGCCTGGCCATGATGGCCCAATACGGTCGCTCCACGTGGAGCAGGCACGGCGAGATCTTCTCTGTCTGGTTCGGGCTCATCGGCCGTCTGGCGCCCTTCGCGACACTGGCCGATGACCGGGGCGCGGCGCTCCGGCGGCGCGATTTCGCAGCCGGCCTCCGAGAGGGCGGCTGGGCGACCTCCGATATCGTCCTGGTCGGTCTCGGAACGGGCTCGATCCTGTTCGACGGCCTGTCCCAGACCCAGATCTGGGTTACGACCTTCGGCCTGCCAGCGACGCTGCCCCAGACGGCCCTGCTGGCCGGATTCATGGCGCTGATCATCGGGGCGGCCCTCGTTGTCGCCCGGCTCGTCGGCATCCCGGCCACCGGGGCTGGTCTCGTGCCGATCGCCGTGGGTTACCTCCTCGCCCACTACTTCACGTACCTGGTCATTGACGGCCAGCGCCTCGTGATCGCCCTCTCGGACCCGCTTCAGCAGGGCAAGGACTACTTCGGGACGGCGTTCTTCGAACCCAACGGTGGCTGGCTCGCTCCCGGCTTCGTCTGGACGCTCCAGTTGGCGGCCGTCGTTGGCGGCCACATGATTGGCGCATGGGGCGGGCACGTCGTCGCGGCGCGGGCGGAGTTGACTCAGGATGAGGACCCGCCCGGGCACGCTTTCGACGTTCGGCGGCGTCAGATCCCGTTGGCGATGGTCATGGTCGCCCTGACAACGCTCACGCTCTGGTCACTCGGCCAGGCTCTCTTCGTCCCTGCCGGCTGACACGCCGCGGCGAGCCCGGAGCTCCGCCGCACCCACGGGCAGCCATTCCGTGAGCGGGCGCACCTCGGCCAGCCGGCTTGCAATCGCCGGGTCCAGGGCTTCGGCGGCGGCGATCGCCGTCTCCACGGCCGTCAGGCACAGGATTCCCTCCGCAACGGCCGCGTGGCGAATGTCGGCCGCGTCTCGGACCGCGCCGGAACGCGGCGTCGGCGTGTTGACCACGAGCCGGACATCGCCAGATTCAATGACCTCGATGATGCCGGGCAGGGCGGGGTCTCCGTCGGCTGCCCCGAGTTTCGCAACGCGTTCGGCAGTGAACCCGGCGGCCTCCAGGGCATCGGCGGTCCCTGGTGTCGCCGCGAGACGATAGCCGGCGGTCACCAGCGCCCGAGCGAGTCGCGGAAGGTTCGCCTTGTCCCGATCTGCGATTGAGACCAGCGCGAGCGGCGGCGTGTCCCCCTCCCCTGTTCCCGCGCGCGGCGGAACCAGGGACGCACCGCGGAGGGCCTTGGCGAGGGCGACTCTGGGGTCCTCGTGCAAGCCGATGACCTCTCCGGTTGACTGCATGAACGGACCGACCGACGGATCCACCCCACGCAACTTGACGGTCGAAAACGCCGGAGCCTTGACCGCCACGAGCTCGGGCGGCGGCAGCAGCCCCCCAGCCCAGCCAAGCTCCGCGAGCGTCGCGCCGAGCGAGATCCGGACCGCCAACTCCACCATCGGGACCCCCGTCACCTTCGACAGGAACGGCACGGTCCTCGAAGCACGCGGATTGACCTCGATCAGGTAGACGCCGTCGTCCCGCACGATGAACTGGGCATTGACCAGGCCGTGAACCCCGAGGGCGAGGACGATCCGCTCCATCGTCCCGACGATCAGGCCCTGGTCGCCGTCGCTGACGCCCTGCGGGGGAAACAGTCCCACCGAATCGCCGGAGTGTACGCCCGCCCGTTCCACGTGCTCCAGCAGGCCGGGGATCAGGACGGCAACGCCGTCAGAAATCGCATCGACGTCGACCTCGATGCCCTCGAGGTAGCGATCAATCCGGACCGGCCTGTCGGGATCGACCACCGTCGCCAGCGCCAGCTGGCGCGCCAGATCCTGGGGCGAGTAGCAGAAATCAATGGCCATCCCGCCGATCACGAACGACGGCCTGACGATGACCGGGTATCCGATCCGCTCCGCGAGCGTCAGCGCCTCCTCCTCGGAGTGGGCCATGCCGCCTTCCGGCTGCGGAATCCCGAGGCGGTCCAGCAGCGCGGAAAACCGCGTTCGTTCCTCCGCCTGGTCGATCGCCTCGAGGTCGGATCCGAGCAGTTGCACCCCGCCCGCGGCGAGCGTCGCCGCCAGGTTGAGCGGGGTCTGTCCGCCGAACGCGACGAACGCCGGAAGGGGCGCCTCGCCGGTCTCGGCATCGATGACACTCTGCACGCTCTCGGCATCCAGCGGCTCGAAATACAGCCGGGTCGAGGCATCGAAGTCGGTCGAGACCGTCTCCGGATTCGAGTTGATCATGACGGCCGACCAGCCCTGGCGCCGGAGCGTGTCGGCCGCCTGGACCGCGCAATAGTCGAACTCAATCCCCTGCCCGATCCGGACCGGCCCGCTGCCGATCACGAGGGCGGCCGGTCGCGGCACCGGGGGCGCCTCCGGAACTGATCCCGAGGCGGCGTAGGTCGAATAGAAGTAGGGCGTCTCGGCCGCGAACTCGGCG
>JBDTQY010000194.1:0-4405 GCA_039931955.1 Chloroflexota bacterium | reverse complement strand
CTGGGAAATCAGCGATGACCCCTGGGCGCTGTAAACGGCGTCGATGATCCCATAGTCACGCGCCTCTTCGGGCGACATGAAGCGATCGCGATCCGTGTCCTTGACGATCTGCTCAACGGTCTGCCCCGTGTGGCGGGCAAGGATCTGGTGGTTCAGCTGGACGACGTGCTCCCACTCCCGCATCTGGATCACGGCGTCGGGAGCGTTCCCGCGGAATCCGCCCGAGCCCTGGTGGATCATGATCCGGCTGTGCGGCAGGGCGTAGCGCTTGCCCTTCGCGCCGGCCGCCAGCAGAACCGCCGCCATCGACGCTGCCTGGCCGAGGCAGATGGTGCTGACGGGTGCGCGGAGGTACTGCATCGTGTCGTAGATGGCCAGCCCAGCGCTGATCACACCGCCGGGTGAGTTGATGTACAGACTGATGTCCTTCTCAGGGTCCTCGGACTCGAGGAACAGGAGCTGAGCGATCACGAGATTGGCGAGATGATCCTCGATCGCGTCGCCGATGAAGATGATCCGTTCCTTCAGGAGTCGCGAGTAGATGTCGTAGGCGCGTTCCCCCCGGCTGGAGGATTCGATGACCATTGGCACAAGCATGGTTGGCTCCTGTCGCAACGTGCGGACGATCAGCCGGCCGAGGCCGGAGCGGCATCCGACTCGAGAACCGAGCCGGGGTCGGTGGCATCAATGGAGGCGTTGGCTTCAGCCGAACTCGACGCGACGCCCGACGGAGCGTCCTCTTCGAGGTGTGGCAAAGCCGGATGGTCAGGGTGGGCAGCAAGCCAGCGGTCCACGAGCTGCTCCACGACCCGGCTCCGTCGCAGGGTGCTCCGGATGAAGCTGCGCCCGCGCTCCGATTCGAAGTAGGCGATCGTCTTCTTGTCGCGGGCGTACCGCGTACGCGCCTTGTCCACTTCCCCCTCGATCTCGGCGTCGGAAATCACCACGCTCTCGAGCTCGGCGATGCGGGACAGCACCAGGAGCACGCGCACCCGCTTCTCCGAGTTCGGGCGGAAGTCAGTGTGGAGATCCGCTTCCGTCTTCTCGACGACCTTGAGATATGCCTCTTCGGTGATCCCCTGGCGGGCCAGAGACGCGCGGAACTCGTCATGCATGACTTCGACTTCCTGGTCCACCAGGATGTCCGGGAGTTCCAGGGTTGCGTTGGCCACCGCGTACTCGATGATCCTGTCCGAGAACTCGTGCCGGGCCCGGTCCAGTGCGTTGCGCGCCAGCCTGGCGGCGATTTCGGTCCGGAGCGCCGCAAGATCCGCGAAATCGCCCATCGAGCGCGCGAACTCGTCGTCCACGGTGGGCAGGATTTTCTCGCGGAGTTCGTGCATGTCGACCGCGAAGTGAGCCGTCTGGCCGGCCAGCGAGGTCTCCTGGTAATCGTCCGGGAAGGTGATGTCGAAGGCGGTCGATTCGCCCGGCTTGAGGCCGACGAGGTTGGCCTCAAAGCCGGGGATGAGACGCTCCTGGCCAAGGATCAGCGGCATTCGATCCGTTGATCCGCCCTCAAATGGGACGCCGTCCCGGGTCCCGACGTAGCCAATGACGGCGTAGTCCCCGTCCTTGGCACCGCGGTCCTCGACCGGCCCTAGCGTCGCGTTCTGGTCCGAGAGCTCTTCGACGACCTTGGCGATCTTGGGCTCGTCGATGTCCTCGATCTCGGGTTTGAACGGGAAGTTGGCATAGTCGCCGAGTTTCACCTCCGGCCGGACCTGGACGGTCGCGGTGAAGATGACGGGCTTCCCCTCCTCCGCCTGCTCGATATCGATGTCGGCGTTGGTCAGGGGGGTGATGTCATGCTCGACCATCGCTTCGCGATACGCCCGCTGGACGAGGTGATCGAGGGCTTCGTCAAGGATTGCCGCATGACCCACGCTCCGCTCGACGACGGCGCGAGGCGCCTTGCCGGGTCGGAATCCAGGGATCTTCGTTCGGCGCGCAAGGTGCCTGACGGCCTCGTCCATGGCGGCCGACAGGTTCTCTGGCGGCAACTCGAAACGGACGAGGACGGAACTCTTGGGTGCTGGCGTGATCGTGCTGTTCATCGCCGCGCAGTATACGGGGCCGGGCAGCAGAGGCAGGTTCCCGCGCCCACCGAGGTCATCTGGCAGGCGCCCGCGGACCGATCAGCGATCGCCAATGGTCGGGGCGCACAGCCAGTCGAGGCGTGGTGGGCGAGGTCGGGGTCGAACCGACACGTTCCTCACGGAACACCGGCTCCTAAGGCCGGCGCGTCTGCCATTTCGCCACTCGCCCAGGGAGCGAGGATAGCGGTCCCGGGGCCCGCTGTGCATGGCTGGGATCAGCCGGCGGAATCCTTCCTCGCCGACCCGCCAGCGGCATCCATCCGGGCGCGGGCTTTGCGCAGGCCATCGGCAAACGAAGGTCCATCCGGATCGAATAGCCGCTCCGCGAATTCGCGGCCGAGCCGGACCGAGGCCGGGCCGAGCGCACTTGACAGGAGGCCGCCCGCCATTCCGGTCAGGTCGCGCTCCCGGACTTTGGCAGATTTCTGCTCAAGGAACCGGGCGAACTCGCGCTCCAGCGTGGCGCGGACGCGATCGCCATCCGGTCCAAGCTTGCGCAGGACCGCCTCGATCTCATCGGGCAGCATCGACTTCGGCATCGGATCGGGCGCCCCGAAGACGGCGCGACGAACCCCCCGGAACATTCGCTTCGGCCCTCCGAGGAGGAAGAAGGCGGCGCCGGCTGCGGCCCCACCGACCTTGACCGGTTCCTTGCGAAACCGAGCTGGGATATCGATGGCAGCCCGCCCGGCTGCCTCCAGGCCGACGACCTTGGCCTCCAGGCCGTCGCGGGCCGCTAGGACTTCGGCCCGAGCGGCGTCCGTTCGCGCACCCATTCGATCGTCTCCTTCGTGGTTTCAATGGTCTGACTTGGGTAAAAGCGGCGCTTGAGGGCGTCGGTGTCAATGCCCGCCCGGCTGACGCCGAGGCCAGCCAGGGTCGGCCACGCGCCAAGAAGGATAAGAAACCCCAGCCCGGTGCTGACGCGTGAATCGACGTGGAGGAGCAACAGCACGATCGTGATCGCCAGAGCCGCGAGCAGGGCCACCAGGAAGTCTCTCCCGAGCCGACCGCCGCTCACGCCCAAGGCAATCAGGATCGCCATGAACGCGATGTCAAGCAGCGCCACCGTCCCGAGCAGCACCCCCCAGCCGAGGGATCCCAGGAGCCATTCTGAGAGGAACAGGATCCCGCCGAGCGGAAGGAGGATGGCTACGAGCAGGACGGCTCCGAAGGCGGTCCCGCCGAGAAGGGCGACCCGGCCGATCTCCGAACCGATCTCGCTTGCCTCAGCCTTCGCGAGCTCGAGATGGGCGCCGACCAGGCGCTTGACGGCATCACGGACGGCACCAATCTGTGCCCGGAGCCCGACTGGCTCGGCATCTGGGCTGGCGCTCGCATCTCCGGCCGTGGCCGGGTCCTGTGAAGGATCCAAGTGATCTCCAAGTGGCGTCGCGGCTTCGTGGGCGCCCGACGATGATACCAACCGGTCGACCCGGCGCCCCGAAACGAGGTCTACCATCTCGGAATGCGTGAGATCCTGCGAGCCGAGATCCTGTCAATCGGTTCCGAGTTGACGACGGGCGAGACACGCGACACGAACAGTGGCGAAATCGCCGGGTGGCTGACGAACGAGGGCGTCGAGGTCCTCCGTATGACGGCCCTGCCGGACGATCTCGATGTTGTCCGCGATGTACTCACGATGGCCTTCGAGCGCTCGGACCTGGTGGTGACGACAGGCGGACTCGGGCCAACCCCGGACGACCTGACCAGGGAGTCCATCGCGGCGGCGATCGGCGAGTCGCCGACCGCTGACCCGGCCCTGGTTGCCTGGCTTCGGGGCCTGTTCGAACGACGCGGCCTATCGTTCCCCGAGGTGAACCTCAAGCAAGCCTGGGTCACCCCGTCGACCACCGTCATCCCGAACGCCAACGGCTCCGCGCCCGGATGGTGGATCGATCGGCCCGACGGCCGGGTCATCGTCGCGCTCCCGGGCCCACCCCGCGAGATGCGGCCCATGTGGACCGATTGGGTCCTGCCGCGCCTGAAGGCGCGGGGACTCGGTCAGGCCCTCGCCTCGGTCACCCTTCGAACGTCGGGGATCGGCGAATCGCTCATCGCCGAACGGCTCGCTGGGCTCCTGGATCGAGCTGCCAATCCCACCGTCGCCACCTACGCACGGGCTGATGGGGTCGACATCAGGATCTCCGCCGTGCCGACGAGCATCGCCGCCAGCGAGCTGGTCGCCCTGACAGAGACGAAGGTTCAATCGCTCGTGGGCCAGCACGTCTGGGGCCACGGCGGCGATACCTGGCCGAGCATCGTCGGCGCCGCGCTCAGGGCGCGCGGCTGGCGCCTGGCCATCC
>JBDTQY010000193.1:0-2648 GCA_039931955.1 Chloroflexota bacterium | reverse complement strand
GGCACCTGACTCTGGATCAGGGGATTGAAGGTTCGAATCCTTCCTCGCCAGCCAAACTCCCCTACTGACGGTCAAGCCCGACAAACGGGGCGGTGCTGATGCGGCGACGAATGCACGCGTCAGTGTCATGTCGCCGATTCCAAGATCTGAGACGAACCTCTGGAACGCCATGCCAACGAGCCGGATGCCCATGGTTCAACCGCTCATATCGTCCGGGTTCAGGACGCGGGCGAGGAAGGCGACACGGTCCGCGCGGATCTCCGGGAGTCGCATGTCGTGGCCGGTGTCGTACATGAGGCCGGATGCTCCATCGGGGGCGGCGCGCTGGAACTCGCGGCCGGACATCTCGGCGATGTAGAAGTCGCGACGGCCGAACTGCAACAGGATCTCGGGCGAGCGCACCCTGTTGATGCACTCGATCGGGTCGAGGGGCCTGAGGGTCCGCAGGTAGTCGATTCGATCGTCCGGGATCGGCCAGAACGGCAGGAACCAGTCGCCCCATCGCGGTGTGGCGGCAATGATCACGAGGGCTCGAAGGCGATCGTCATCCGCAGCGGCCACGGCCGCCAGCATGCCGCCGAAGTCGTGGCCCACCACCCCGAGTCGGCTCGGATCGACCCCCGGTTCGGTGGCCAGACGATCCAGGCCCGCCCGCAGTCGGCCGACCTCAGCGCGCACACCTGCGCGATCCGCGACCGCCCCGGTCGGTGCCTGATGCCACGGGAATCGACCCTGCGGCAGCAGGCTGGTGATCCCGAGCGCGGCCCACTCACCCGCCTCCTCGAGAAACTGGGTGCGATTGCCGTCAGGTGCCTTTGGCTCCAGCCAGTGCCACGCAAGGATCCCCGGACCCGGCGACACGGGCGGGGTACCGGTGCGGACCAGGCGCGCCGGGCGGACGAGCCATGCCTCGACGGGGTCTCCGTCAGGCCCTTCGAACGTGATGTCCTCAACGATATGGGGGCTATCGACCATCGGTCCCGCCCGCTTCTTGCGCAGGGTCCAGTCTTCCGAGCGCGGGCCTGAGGCCTCGACCCGCCGCGTCCGCCACCAGCGCAGCGTAGACGGCATCGCGAGCCGACGGTGAAGCGAAGGAGAGCAGCAGGTCCTCAGCAGGCTGTCGCCAGCGGAGCACGGGTCGCGAGACCGACAGGTCCATGAATTCGCCAGCGCTGATCCCGGTCAGGGTCGAGTGCAGCCGCATCGGGACCTCGGGAGCTCCCGGTAGCAGCAGCGACACCGCTGGCATGCCTGATCGGTCGCTGACGATGCCCGCACGGACAGGAGGTCGCACCGGCAGGTCCAGGGTTCGATAGACACCCACCGGGGTCGTCCCGATGGCCGGGGGAGCATGTCGTGGCCGCCCGCGGAAGAACATCGGGTAGGTCGTACGCCGGGCGGCGATGATGAGAAGCGCCGCGAGAACAACGGTCGCCGCACCCCACGGGGGAGGGATTTCGTGCGCCAGCGTGGCGTCCGCCGCCATGGAACCGACCCACGCGAAGCCGGTTCCGGACGAGGTGTCCCGTCCTCCGTCGACGAATCCGCTGATCGTGGCCTTCCCGAGGCTCAGTTGGACCGGGCTCCGGACCAGCATGCTCGGGCCCGGCAGGTCGGGATCCGTGAGCCGATACGAATACCAGCCAAGGGCTGTCGGGGGACCATCGGTCAGTTCGCCGCTGAGGATGATCCACGACTGCATCGGCGACAGCTTCCCAGCCTCGAGATCGGCGATGCTGATCTTCTGAGGCGTCTTCTCTGCCATCCAGGCGATGAGAAGGATCCCTGCGATCAGGAACAAGGCGCGGACGACCAGCGTGACCGAGCGACCTGCGATTCGTGCCCCAGGCAATCGACGAATCCGATCCACCGCGAACGCGAACAGGACAATCGGCAGCCGCGCCGCCCTCAGCACGCGGCCCCACACATGCGCATGCAGGAACTCTACCGGGACTCGCGTCGCAGCACGCACTCTGGCCAGGCGACCGATGCTGCCGCCAGAATTGCGCGACGGCAGATATCTCATCGGGTCGTCAGGAGCGTCGGCGCTCCCGGCCGGACGCAATTCGGCGGGCCTGCTTCACGGCTGCCATGCGCCGATCGGCATCGTGCAGTGCCGCCTCCATGTCACCGAGGTTGGTCATCAGCTTGTAGCCGACCGAAGCCGAAACGCGGATCGCGCCGCCCTCTCGATCGATCGGGCCCTCCACGACACGTGTGAGTTCGGCAACCAGTGCCCGGGCGCCATCGTCCTCCCGCGTGTCCTCCGAGACGAGGACAAACTCATCCCCATGGAGATGGGCCAGAAAGTCCCCCCGATCCGTGACGCCGCCGAGCCGACGGGAAACCTCGCGCAGCACCTCATCGCCGACCTGGTGTCCCAGCGTGTCGTTGACGTCCTTGAACCCGTCGAGGTCGATGTAGAAGATGTATGCGCCCTCGACCCGCTTGCGGTTCAAGGCTCCAACGTGCTCGGAGAGCGCGAGGCGGTTCGGCAGTTCCGTCAGGGGGTCATGGCGGAGGATCCAGTAAGCACGGCTTCGATCGATCGACGACGAGGCCGCGGCGTCAGCAAAGACGAGCACCACCGGGCTCCACCAGGCGAGCGACACGTAAGCCGAGGCAAACACCCAGGCAAGCGCCGATTC
>JBDTQY010000192.1:0-11500 GCA_039931955.1 Chloroflexota bacterium | reverse complement strand
CGACCGTCGAGGACGTCGTGAGCGTCGGAGACGAGGTCATGGTCGTCGTGATCGAGGTCGATCGCCAGGGCCGGGTCAACCTGTCTCGCAAGGCTGCGATGCAGCGACATCTGGCCAAGGATCCTGCCTGATCCTGGCACGCCGTTCCTGGCTCCCCGGCGCCTTGTCGGGGAGCCCGCTACGTCCGCCGTGGTGATGATTCCGGTCCTGTTGAGCAGTCGCTGCTTCGACCGGAGCCGGCGAGACCCGCTGCTATACTCGGGCCGTGCCCGCTTGACCACGAAACTCCGCGGAGCCATGTCCGGATGAGCCAACGTACCCCCCTCACCGTCGCGGTCGTCGGCGCCACCGGCGTCGTCGGCAGGACGATGATCGAAGTCCTCGCTGAACGGTCCTTTCCGTTCGACGGCCTTCGGCTTCTTGCGTCAGGGCGATCCGCCGGCCGCTCCGTAACGGTGGGCGCGCAGACGTACGAGGTGGGTGAGGCAACCCCGGCGGCGTTCGAAGGCGTTGACATCGCCCTCTTCAGTGCCGGTGGCGACGTCTCGACCGCGCTCGCGCCTGAGGCGGCCCGCCGCGGTACGACGGTCATCGACAATTCCTCTGCCTGGCGGATGGACCCTGCCGTCCCGCTCGTCGTCAGCCAGGTCAACCCGGATGATCTTGTCTCGCACGAGGGGATCATCGCCAACCCGAATTGCTCGACCATGCAGCTGGCTCCGGTCCTGATGGCCCTCAGGGATGCGGTCGGCCTGGAGCGTGTGGTCATCGACACCTACCAGTCAGTCTCCGGAACCGGCGCCGACGCGCTGGCGGAGATGAGCGGCCAAATTCAGGCGCACGTATCTGGGGCGCCCAAGGTCGCGGCCATCTACCCGCATCCGATTGCCTTCAATGCGCTTCCCGAAATCGATACCTTCCTCCCCAGCGGCTACACGAAAGAGGAGTGGAAGGTCGTGGCGGAGAGTCGCAAGATCCTCCACCTGCCCGACCTCAGGATCTCGTGCACCGCGGTTCGCGTGCCGGTCTTCGTGAGCCACAGCGAGGCCGTTCACGTTGAGACCACGCGACCGATTGACCCGATCGAGGCCCGCCGGATCCTGGCCGCAGTACCGGGCGTCGTGATCCAGGACGACCCGGCAACGCACCTGTATCCGTTGGCCACCACTGCTGCCGGCCGCGACGAGATCTTCGTCGGCCGTATCCGGCAGGATGTTTCCATCCCTGATGGGCGCGGCCTGGCGCTCTGGATTGTGTCCGACAACCTGCGCAAGGGCGCGGCCACCAACGCCGTGGAACTTGCCGAGCTGTTGGTCAGCCGGGACATCATCAAGGCGGCATCGCGCCGCCGGATCGGTGCCGAGGCCGGGGCGTGAATCACGTCGAGCGTCGGGCGGCCCTGGCCGCCACCTCGGCCGAGGTCACTGCCTGTACCCGCTGTCGGCTGCACGCCGGACGTACCCGAGCGGTACCGGGCGAGGGCCACGCTGACACCGAGGTCGTGTTCATCGGCGAGGCGCCGGGCATGAACGAAGATCGCGAAGGTCGCCCGTTCGTGGGCCGAGCCGGCGACCTGCTGGTACGCATGCTCGGGACAATCGGCTGGCGTCGCGAAGAGGTCTTCATCACCAATGTCGTGAAATGCCGCCCACCGGACAATCGCGACCCTGAACCGGACGAAATCGAAGCTTGTCGTCCTTACCTGGAGCGCCAGCTCGCGACGATCGACCCGCCGCTCATCGTCACGCTCGGACGGCATTCGATGAGTCGCTTCGTACCTGGCACCAGGATCAGTCAGGCTCACGGCACCATCCACGATGTCGACCCCGGAACCGGGGCGAAGGATGCGGCTGTCTACGCGATGTACCACCCCGCCGCGGCACTTCGATCGTCTGATGTGGAGCGACAGAGCTTCGATGACGCGGCCGGCATGCCCGCCGCGCTCCTGGAGGCGCGTCGACGTCGCCAGGCCGCTCGATCGACCCTCGGCCCTGTGACCGGTGCCAGCATCGAAGCCGTGGAGCTCGTCGCTACCAACGCGACTCCGGGCGAGCTACAGAGCACTATCAATTCAACCACTGCGTCAGCGCCCGATGCGCCGACGCTCTTCTGATCGGACCACTCACACATGCCTAGAAAATCCAAGCAACAGCCATCTGATACGCCGCTCCGAATCATCCCGCTCGGCGGGGTGGGGGAGATCGGCAAGAACATGTACGTCTTCGAGTACGGCGACGAGATCGTGGTCATCGACTGCGGACTCATGTTCCCGGATGAGGAGATGTTCGGCATCGACCTCGTCATCCCCGACATCACCTATCTCAAGGAACGTCGGGCCAACGTCAAGGCGTTCATCATCACCCACGCCCACGAAGATCACGTCGGGGCACTTCCGTATGTGCTGCCAGAGTTTCCCGGCGTCCCCGTCTACGCCTCGAAGCTCGCCCGCGGACTCCTCGGCAACAAGATCAAGGAGCACAAGCTCCACAACAACCCGCTCATCCCACTAGAGCCCGGCGATGAGATCCAGATCGGTCCGTTCGTCATCGTCCCGTTCCGGGTCGGCCATTCGATCCCGGATGCGATGGGGATTGCCCTCCGCACACCGGTTGGCATCGTGGTCCACACCGGGGACTTCAAGTTCGATCACACCCCGGTCGATGGCCGGTTGTCAGACTTCAACATCCTGGCCCGCCTCGGCGAGGAGGGGGTGATCTGCCTCCTGTCCGACTCGACGCGAGCTGAGAACCCGGGCTACACGCCGTCGGAGCGTACCGTGGGAGAGGCGTTCCGGGAGATCATGGAGCCGCTCGACGGACGCGTGATCGTGGCGACCTTCGCCAGCAACATCGCCCGCGTCCAGCAGGTCCTGGATGCCGCGGCGACGTTCAAGCGACGCGTCGCGGTCATCGGCCGCTCCATGGAGCAGAACTTCAGGATCGCGACCGATCTCGGCTACCTGACCCACGCGCCGGGGCAGATCGTTGCCAAGGACCGCCTCAACGACGTCCCCGACGACCAGCTTGTCATCTGCACCACGGGCGCCCAGGGCGAGCCGATGGCCGGCCTTGCCCGGATGGCGAATCGGGATCACCGCTTCGTTGAGATCCGAACCGGGGACACGGTCATCGTCAGCGCCAGTCCCATCCCCGGCAACGAGGAATACGTCAGCCGGACGATCGATAACCTTTTCAAGGCCGGCGCGAACGTCTTCTATCACACCATCAAACGCGCCCACGTTTCGGGGCATGCCAGCCAGGAAGAACTCAAGTTGATGCTGGGCTTGACCAAGCCGAAGCACTTCATCCCGATGCACGGTGAGTTCCGCATGCAGGTACAGCATGGCCGGCTCGCGATCGAGACCGGCGTCAATCCGGAGAACGTTTTCATCATCGAGAACGGGCAGCCGATCGAGTTCCTGTCCGACGGGAGCGCGCGGCGTGCCGAGGCCGTCACGGCCGGGTACGTGTACGTGGACGGGCTGTCGGTCGGTGAGGTCGGAGATGTCGTCCTGCGCGACCGTCGGGCTCTCGCCAATGACGGCATGTTCATGATCGTCGTCACCGTCGACAAGCAGACCGGCAGCGTCATCGGACGTCCCGAGATCATCACCCGCGGCTTCATTGCCGGTCCTGCGCACGACCGCCTCATCGAGGCCGCCACCGAGCGCGTCATCAAGTCCGTCCGGACCCCTGGCGATCACATCAGCGAGACCGCACTCCTGAAGACACAGATCAAGGATGGCGTCTCCCGGTTCCTGTACGAGCAGACGAAGCGCCGGCCGATGGTCTTTCCGGTGGTCGTGGAGGTCTGAGAGTGGCGAACCGCCGACGGTCCGCGCCACGTCGAACGCGCCGGCGTTCGCGTCTGAACCTGCCCAGCTTGAGGTTGCCCGATCTCAATCCCGAGGTCACGAGGTCCATCGTCGGGGTGGCTCTCCTCCTCCTTGGAGCCGTTACCCTCGTCGCGCTCATTCTTCCGGGGCAGGGACGGCTGACGGACTGGTGGATCGGATCGGTCGGGCCGTGGTTGGGGAGCCTCCGCTGGCTGCTGCCCTTCCTGCTGCTGGGTGCGGGCTGGTACGTCGAGTGGGGGCCGGGAACCAGGCCCTCGTCCGGCTGGGGCGTGACCGTCCTGGGCCTCCTGATTTCCTACGTCGCCCTTCTCGGGGCTGTCCAGATCACGGGGACGTGGAGCGGTGGTGGCCTCGGCCGGTTCCTGGAGCACCTGCTCGTTTCCCCGATCACGAGGCCGGGAGCGTTCGTCCTCCTGCTGGCCATCGTGGCGCTCGGGGTCATGCTGGCGTTCAACCTTCCGTTGCGCGACCTGGTGCGTCCGGGAACCCGCGCGGCCCGTTGGCTGGGGACCACCGTGTCCGCCTCGATGCAGCGCGAAGCTCGGGTCCGGCCAGCAGGTTCCGAGTCGAACGGCGAAGCCGAGGGCCGCACCACCCGAGGCTCGACGCGCATCACGGGACGCGGGGCACGCGCTTCAGCCTCGCCGGCACCTTCCGCGGGCCAGACTGGGATCTGGGGCAACGACGATCCGGATCGAATTCCGGCCGGGGTCCCGACCCAGGCCCAGACGTCGTCCACCTTCGCGCCCGCCAGGAGCAGCGATTTCAACGGCGCCGGCTCGTCCATACCCGCACCGGCGCCACCCCGGCCCGTGCGTGACCCGGATGACATCACGGACCGGTCGGACTCTCCACGCACCGTGGAGCGGCGCGAATACGTCCTGCCACCTCTTGAGGCACTCGACGCGACGGTCGTGCCGATCCTGACCGGGAGCGAGGACGCCCACCACCTGCGCAACGAAGAGATCATCGTCAAGAAGCTCGCCAGCTTCGACATTCCCGCCAAGATCATCGGCCGTAACGCGGGTCCGGTCGTGACCCAGTACGAGGTCCAGCCGGCGGCTCACATCAAGGTCAGCCGGATCGAGGGCCTGTCGGACGACCTGGCCATGGCGCTGGCCGCCCGATCGCTCCGGATCGAGGCGCCAATCCCTGGCAAGAGTGCCGTCGGAATCGAAATCCCGAACAAGGATTTCAACGTCGTCACGCTGCGAGGGATCCTCGAATCGGTGGACTTCGCCAGCAACGCGACCTCGCGGCTCACCTTCGCCCTGGGGCGCGACGTCGCCGGTCGAGCTCAGGCCGTGGACCTGGCAAAGATGCCGCACTTGCTGATCGCCGGCGCGACCGGCTCCGGCAAGAGCGTCATGGTCAACGCCGTCATCGCCAGTCTCCTGTGCAACGCCACCCCGCACGATGTCCGGATGATTCTCATGGACCTCAAGCGCGTGGAGCTGGCGGGCTATAACGGCCTGCCGCACCTCCTCGTGCCGGTCATCACCGAGCCCGAGCGGGCGAAGGCCGCCCTCAAGTGGGCGGTCAATGAGATGGAGGGTCGGTACCGCCGATTCGCCGGTGCAACCGCGCGGAACATCCGAGGCTACAACGACACCCGGACGGATCCGGAAGATCGGATGCCATACATCGTCATCGTCATCGACGAGCTTGCTGACCTCATGATGCGCGAGGGCAAGAACGTCGAGGACCCCATCGTCCGACTCGCCCAGAAGGCGCGAGCGACCGGGATCCACATGGTCCTTGCTACGCAGCGCCCATCGGTCAATGTCGTGACGGGCCTCATCAAGGCGAACTTCCCGAGCCGGATTGCCTTCGCCATGGCATCGCAGATCGATTCGCGGACGATCCTGGACACACCCGGAGCCGAGGATCTGATCGGACGCGGAGACATGCTCTACCAGCCGTCGGATGCCCCTCGCCCCATGCGGCATCAGGGCGTCTTCGTCTCCGATGCCGAGATCGGTCGGGTTACGAAGCACTGGGTCGATCAGATCGACGATCCGCACTACGACATGAGCATCATCGAGAACGATGAGGATTCGACCGGCCATGTCGATGACATGCCGGATGCGGAGGCAGACCGACTGCTGCCGGATGCCGTCAACGTCATTCGCGAGTACGATCGCGCCTCCGCGTCACTGCTCCAGCGTCGTCTCAAGATCGGCTATGCACGGGCAGCCAGGATCGTCGATCAACTTCAGGAGCGGGGCTACATCGGCGCATTTGACGGCTCGAACGCTCGTGTGGTGCTGCGACGTGAAGAACCAGGGACGAATGCCAACGATGATTCGGGCGAGCGTGGATGATGGCCATGGGTCCTGACCGGAAGGATCGGAACGAGCGCCCCGGATCGCGCCCGGCCCGTTCGGGCGACGCGAGCCGCGTGGATCCCGAACCTGTGCCCGCACTGCCGGACCGGTTGGCTGCGGCCCGAGAGCGCAAGGGCGTGGATCTGTTCCGGGCAGAACGAGACACCAAGATCCGATCGCGATACCTTGCCGCCCTCGAGCGTGGTGACTACCGCGAGTTGCCTGGCGCCGTCTACACGAAGGGCTTCCTGCGAAACTACGCGGTCTACCTGGGCCTGGATCCCGAGGACGTCCTTCGCCAGTGGCGCCGAGAGCGTGGCGACCAGACCCCGACCGAAGCTGTTGTCCTGACGCCTCGGCTCGCCGTCACAAGCCCGCGAACGCTGACCTTTTCGCCATCCGTCGTGGTCGCGGGACTGATGACCTTCGGGGTCATCCTCTTCGGCTTCTACCTTGCCGTTCAATTGCTGCGGTTTGCCAAGCCTCCGGTTCTCACCGTCACCAGCCCGGCGAGTGCCGTCGTAGACGTGGAGGAGTCGGCGACGTCCTACCTCCTCGCGGGCATGTCATCGCCGGGGGCCACCGTCACCGTCTCAATCCCTGGTCAGTCGCAGCCGCGGCGAGTCGTCGCCCTGTCTGACGGGTCGTGGAGCGCCAGCGTGGACCTTCGGCGTGGGTCGAATCAGTTCGTTGTCGATGCCGTCGACCCGGAGACGGGCAAGCCCACCGAAACCCCGCAGACGATCATTATCAAAGTGCCCTACCTGGTCATCCAGGCACCGACCCTGACCGTGAATCAACCGCAGGATGGGGCGACCTACGAGAATGGCGCGATTCCGGTTGAGGGCGTTACGGCAAATGCTCGATCCGTCGTGGTGACAGCTGCCTACAACGGACCCCCTGATGGCTCTCCCGTGTCTGCCACTCCTCCGCCGTCGGAGACGCCAGGCCCATCGCCGGGCGCGAGCCCTGAGCCGACTGAAGACCCGAACACGGTCGAGGTCCCGGTCGCCGATGATGGGTCGTTCACCACGCCGCTCGAACTCACGGAGGGGCGCTGGTCGATCACGATCACGGCGACTTCGCCCGAGGGCAAGACCTCGTCCCTCACGCGCTCCGTGACCGTTGCCTATCGGGGCGTGAACCTCGTGGTGGCGATCTCTGGCGGAGACGCCTGGCTCAAGGTCTGGGTGGACGGCGTCCTCGACCCGACCATTTCCTCGAGCGGCAAGGTCTTCTCGAACGGAAGGACGCTGACGTTCACCGGGTCCACTTCGGTAGAGGTCAGGAGCGGGTCGTCCGGATACACGATGTTTACGCTGAATGGGGTGTCTCTTGGTGCGCTGGGGCGCCCAGGGATCCCTGAGACGTGGCTCTTCCAACCTCCGGCGCCACCGACATTCACGAACCACCGCTGACGCTCATGGCGGATGCGGATCTCGTGTCACTGGCTGAGCGCCTGCAGGGCCTGTGCCTTGGGCGTGGGCTGACGGTCTCGGTCGCCGAGTCCTGCACTGGCGGCCTGGTCGCCACAACCTTGACGGCGGTGCCCGGCTCATCGGGCTATTTCCTGGGTGCTGTCGTGAGTTACGCCGATGGCTCCAAGGTTCGACTCCTGGCGGTCCCCGGATCCACCATCGAAGCCCACGGCACCGTCAGCGCGCAAACCGCGCGAGCCATGGCCCAGGGCGTCCGCGACCGTTTTGGTTCGAGTCTGGCCGCATCCGTGACTGGCGTCGCGGGACCAGATGGCGGTTCGCTCGAAAAGCCGGTTGGCTTGACCTATGTCGGGCTGGCCGACGCCGATTTCGCGGACGTTCGTCGTTTCACCTGGGGCGGGGATCGCGAGGGAAACCGTAACGACAGCGCGAGGGCAGTGCTCGCATGGCTCATTGAGCGCGCTCAGGACGACACCCAAGGGAGTGTTCGATGACGCGGAGTGCCGCCGATATCGGCGCGGGGCTTGCGCCCGTTCGGGCCGCGAAGGCGATCCGCGCCGGCGAGCGCATCCATGTCGTGGGGATCGCGGGCGCTGGCGCATCGGCGGCTGCGTTGCTTGCGGTGGCCCGCGGCGGCGAGGTCAGTGGTTGCGACGCGGGAGGCCCGTCGCCGTACTCCGCTGCCGTCGAGGCGACCGGAATTCCTCTTTCCTGGGGACATGACGCCGCACACGTGAGCGGAGCACGATCAGGCCACCCACCGGAGCGACTGGCCGTCACCAAGGCCCTGACAGCGATCCAACCGGATCACCCGGAACTCCGGGCCGCGGCGCGCGAGGGGATCCCCATCGAGTCCTGGCAGCAGCTGGTCGCGGACGCAGCCACGGGCCACCGCCTCGTCGCCGTCGCCGGTACCCACGCCAAGAGCACCACGGCCGGATGGCTCAGCCACGTGCTCGTGTCGGCCGGACTCGACCCATCGGTATTCGTGGGCGCACTGCTCCCGGCCACCATCACGGGTGCGCTCCCAGCCACGGCTCGCGTCGGCCGCGGTTCGATCTTCGTAGTCGAGGCCGATGAGTACGCTGGGAACTTCGACGTCTACCGTCCTGATGTGGCCGTGCTCACCAGCCTTGAGTGGGATCACCCGGACGTCTTCGCCGACGTGGATGCGGTCGAGCGCGCCTTCGAGGGCTGGATCCGTCGCATGCCGGAAGGTGGGACGCTCGTAGCCAACGTGCGCGACCACGGCGTGGAGAGACTGATGGCCCGCATCAGCCCGTCCCTCACGCTCTCCATCATCGTCGTTGGTCTCGACGATTCCGAGGTTGAAGGGGACCGGTCCGCGAACGGTGCCGCCGAGCGCTACAGATCCGTCATGGGACCAGCACGACCGATGTTCGGCCGAGTGACGGCCACGACGCCGACCTCGACCGCGGTCGACATTGCGGGCCTGAGTTCGCGTGGCAGTTCGAACGCCGTGAGGCTGCCCACCGCGGGTCGCCACAATGCATCCAATGCATTCGGCGTCATCGGTGCTGCCGTTGCCCTGGGTGTGGATCGGAGTCAAATCGTGGCCGGCCTCGAGTCATTCCCAGGGATCGGGCGTCGGTTGGAGTTCAAGGGCGAAGCTGGTGGGGTCGTCGTCTATGACGATTACGGCCATCACCCTTCTGCGGTCCGGGCCACGATCGGAGCGATGCGCCAGCGTGAGCCGGGGCGTCGCCTGTGGGCGGTCTACGAGCCTCTGACCTATCACCGCACCGCCGCCCTGCTTGGCGAGTTCGCCGAGGCCCTCGCAACGGCCGATGCGGTGGCCATCGCCAACATCTGGGCGGGCCGGGATCCAGATACGACCATCGCGAGTTCAGGAGCACTGGCCTCGGCGGTTCACGACCTGCGGCCGGAGCTCGTGACGGCGGCGCCCGGGACCGTCGAGGATACGGCAGCATGGCTCGCGGGCCAGGTCCGCGCTGGCGATGCCGTGGTGATCATGGGCGGCGGACACAGCTACCGGATTGCCGACCTATTGCTGGCCCAGCGCCGCGACGACGAGCCAGACCTGTCCTGATGAAGTTGGATCACGCCTCAGCGGCGGACCTTCTCGGAGCCTATGCGCTGGCGTGGTGCACCTGGGACGGCGACGCCTTCACGGAACTCCATGCGCCCGACGCCAGGTCGCACCACGATCCCTTCGAGCCGCCGGTGGTCGGACGGAACGCCATCCGCGCGAACCTCGCCGAGGCCTCGAACGTCGAGGAACAGGTAGAGTTGGTCTTCGAGCGCCATTGGGTCGTCGTTCCGACGATTCTCGCGGCGTGGCATGCGTCCTACGTTGACAGGGTGAGTCGCGCGCGGGTGCGGTTCGCCGGATTCGCGTCGTTCGAGATGACGGACGGCGGCCTCATCCAGAGCGCGCGGTTCTGGTACAACCGACAAGACTCCAGCGTGCAGTAGGGGAGGCGATCGAAGACCGATGGCGGGAGAAGTCTCCTTCGATGTTGTCAGCGAATTCGATGTCATGGAATTGCGGAACGCACTCGACCAGGTCCGGCGCGAGGTCACCCAGCGCTACGACTTCAAGGGGGTCACGGTCGATCTCGAGCAGGGTTCCGACGAACTGACCCTGCTCACCGATGACGAGTTCCGCGCCGGAGCGGTCAAGGACCTGATCGAGTCCAAGGCGGTTCGGCGGAGCCTGTCGCTCAAGATCTTCGACTGGGGCAAGATCGAGCAAGCTGGCGGCAACAAGGTTCGCCAGAAGATCGGGCTGCGCCGAGGACTATCCGACGAACTGGCCAAGAAGCTGGCGCGCGGCATCCGCGAAGAATTCCCGCGGATCAAGACGCAGATTCAGGGCGATGCGCTGCGGGTGTCCGGCAAGAGCAAGGACGATCTTCAGCGGGTCATCACGCACCTTCGAGAGCTTGATGAGGCCGTCCCACTCCAATTCCAGAATTACCGGTAGCAGCCTTGATGCCGGGAGCGCAGATCAGCCGCCTGCTCGTTGGGCTCGTCGTCGTGATGCTCGTAATGAGCCTGATCGTCACCGCGTTGCCGTCTCCACGCTAGCTCCTGGGAGGGGATATGGACGAGATGACCGCACCGCCACCGCCCACGCCGCCCGTGGATGACACTGCCGATGATCCGATGTCCGAGGGCGTCGTGCTCGATCCCAATCCCGCGGAGCTAACGGCGGAGACGGCGACCACGGACGTCGCGTCGCCCCAGGAGGCGCTGCAGACCGACCCCGTGCCCCGCGCGCCGGAGGCTGATGGCTTGGCCGAGGACCTGGTGGACCCCGTGGAACCCGGGGCGTTGGCGCCGCTGGATGCGCAAGAAGTAGCCGATTCCGCGCCAGAGCCCGACTCGCCCAGTGACCCCGCCGACCCCAGTGCGGCCACGGACCCGGACGCGCCCGGCGCGCCGGATTCCGACGCGCCCGGCGAAGCGCACGAGCCGCTGAAACCGCTTGTCCCCGCGCAGGACTCGGGCGACATGCCAGCAGTGAGCGACCTGCCGACAGAACCGATCACCGTCGGCCGCATGATCGCTGACGCCTTGCGACGGGCCGGCGTGCGCTGGGCGTTCACGGTCCCTGGCGAGAGCTTTCTCGGTCTCATCGATGGACTCGAGGCGGCCGGAATCCACGTCGTGGCGACACGGCACGAGGGCGCAGCGGCATTCATGGCGGAAGCGCACGCGCAGCTGACCGGCCGGCCGGCAGCCTGCCTTGCGACCCGCGCCGTCGGCGCAGCCAATCTCTCGATCGGCATCCACACCGCCTACGCCGATTCCAGTCCAATGTTCGCGCTGATCGGGCAGGTCGAGCTCGCGGCCCGCGGTCGCGAGGGGTTCCAGGAGATCGATATTGTCGG